>NZ_JAVHLH010000012.1 GCF_031082345.1 Brevundimonas sp.
GCTGAGGATTGCTCCCGAATGAGGGGCTGTCCGATCGACCGGACAGCAAACTCAAGGAGCCCCCAATGACCCGCACCCAAATGACTGTCGCCGGCGCCACAGCCCTGGCCCTCGTCGCCGGCGCCGGCATGGCCCATGCCCAGAGCAACGGCCGCGCCGCCGCTCCGGCCATGGAGAAATGCTACGGCGTCGCGCTCGCCGGCAAGAACGACTGCGCCGCCGGCCCGGGCACGACCTGCGCCGGCACCTCGACGCGCGACTACCAGGGCAACGCCTGGAAGCTGGTCCCCACCGGCACCTGCGTCACGATCCAGACGCCCAAGGGCGCCGGTTCGCTCGCGCCCGTGAACCGCTGAGTCCAGGCGACCCATGACCTCCCAACCGGTCGCCGAAACCCGATCGCGCTCGTACCCGCCCTCGCGCGGCGGCGGGCCCACGGTCGGGCTGGGGCTCAAGGCCCAGCACTATGAGGACGCTCTGGCGTGCTCGGCGACCGGACTCTGGTTCGAGGTTCATGCCGAAAACTACATGGTGTCGGGCGGGCCGCGCCTCGCCTGGCTCGAGGCCATCCGGCACGAGAAGCCGCTTTCACTGCACGGGGTCGGTCTTTCGCTGGCGGGCGACGCCTCGCCGGATGTGGAACACCTCGCCCGTCTCCGGGCGCTGATCGACCGTTACGAACCCTTCCTGGTCTCCGAGCATCTGGCCTGGTCCCGGCATGGCGACATCTACCACCCCGACCTTCTGCCGTTTCCGCGAACCCGCCAGCGGCTGGTCCGGATCGCCGACAATATCTCGCGCACGCAGGACGCCCTCGGTCAGTCCATCCTGATCGAAAACCCGTCGCTGTATGTCGCCCTGCGGGGCCATGAGATGGAGGAGACGGACTTCCTCGCCGAACTCGTCGCGCGGACCGGGTGCGGAATCCTTCTCGACGTCAACAATGTCCACGTCACCGCCAACAATCTGGGCGGCGACGCCCGCGGATATATCGACGCCCTCCCCGCCCAGGCCATCGGAGAGATTCATCTGGCCGGCCACACCGTCGATGAACGCCTGGGGTCGGCCCTGCTGATCGATACCCACGACGCGCCGATCGCCGACGCCGTGTGGGATCTCTTCGGCTACGCCCTCGAGCGTATCGGACCGCGCCCGACCTTGATCGAGCGCGATGGCAATCTGCCCGCCTTCGACATCCTGATGGCGGAGCGCGCTCACGCCGTCTCGTTGATGGCCCTGGAACAGGGGCGGGCAAATGGTTGAGCCCATCAGCGACGGCTTCGAGGCGGCCTTCACCGCCCTGCTGGCGGGAGACGAAAGCGCCCTGGGGGGCTGGCTCGGCGCCGACGCCGGCGATCAAGCCAGGCTGGACGTGTATCGCAACACCGTCGCCAAGGCCCGCGTTGACGCCCTCGCCGGCCTCTACCCCACCATCGAGCGGCTCGTCGGACCGGACTGGTTCAGACAGGCCGGCTTGATCTTCGCCGGCGATGCCCCTCCATCGTCACCCGTGCTGGACCTCTTCGGCGCCGAATTCCCCGCCTGGCTCGAGACCTTTCCCCCGGCGCTCGACCTGCCCTACCTCGCGGCGGTGGCGCGGCTGGATCAGGCCTGGAACCAGGCTCACCGGGCCCCCGATGCGCCGGTCCTTTCAGGGCGGGTTGCGACCGAGACCCCGCCCGCCCGCCTGTTCGCCAGTCGCGCCGGATTACATCCTTCCGCCCGACTGTTCTGGTTTGACTGGACCGTGCCGTCGATCTGGATCGCCAACCGCGCCCAGGCTGTCGACGCCGCCGGCGTGGCCTGGGAGGCGCAGCCCGAAGGCCTGCTGATCGTGCGTCACGCGCAGGTGGTGACCTGGCGCCGGCTGTCCCGGGCCGAATGGTCCTTCCTGCGCGCCTGTCAACGCGGCCGCACGCTCGGCGAGGCCGCGCAGGCCGCCTTCGCCATCGACCCGCAGCTCAACCTCGCCGCCATGTTCGCCGGGCTCCTTGAGGCCGGCGCCCTTTCCACCCTTCAATCGGAGACCTGACCCATGACCGACGCCTTGCCTTCCGACGCCATAGGCCAGCCATCCCGAAGAGCCGGTCCCATGGCCCTGATCGACCGGACCGTCCATCTGATGGAGTCCGTACTTCCGACCTGGCTCGTCGGCCTGTCGGCGCGGACGGGCATCGCAACCGTCTTCTTCCTGTCGGGCCGGACCAAGGTGGAAGGCCTGCTGACGGTCAACGACAGCGCCTATTATCTGTTCGCCGAGGAGTACAAACTCCCCTTCATTCCGAGCGACATCGCCGCCAACCTCGCGGCCTGGTCCGAACACCTGTTTCCGATCCTTCTGGTGCTCGGCCTGATGACGCGGTTCTCGGCTCTCGCCCTGCTGGGCATGACCCTGGTCATCCAGATCTTCGTCTATCCCGGCGCCTGGTCGACGCACCTCGTCTGGGCGGCCCTGCTGCTCTACCTGGTCCGTTATGGAGCGGGCGCCGCCAGCCTCGACCGGCTGCTGAAGATCCCCTGACGCGGGCGCGCCGAACGTCGGCCGGCGATCCAGCCGGCCGCCGTCAGAGCGCAATCTCGACGATCAGGCCGTCTTCGATCCACACGGCCAGCAGACGCCCCGCGCGCACGGGGGCGTCCTGCGAGCCGTCGCGGCCCAGATCTTCGCACAGGGCCGCGAAGGTCTGTCCCTCGGCGATGGCCTGCAGGGCCGCGCCCTCCTCGGCCGGTATCATCCGGAAATGAGGCTGCCAGCCCTTTCTCCAAACCCTGAGCGTCATCGGCGCCGTCAGCGGCGGCGGCATGACCGGCGCGCCGGCGTCCAGGCTGGCCCACAGCGACCCCGCGTTGCTGACGACCTCCCGGTGAACCAGCGTCGGGTGAAGCACCAGCCTCGCCCGGTCCCATTCGTCCGGTGAAAGAGCGGCCAGCTGTGCGGGGGCGACGGGCTCGGCGTCCGGTCCGTCGAAGGCCCGGCGCATCGCCCAGTCCAGCCAGGCCAGCTCGAACACGTCCGGTTCGCCGCCCAGGCGCTGCTCCAGCTGCGTGGGAAAATCCGCGCCATAGTCATCCAGGCTGAAGCTCGTCGACCGGTGGGCGGCGACATAGTCGGCGACCTCGGCCTCGAAACGCTCGTCCCCGAGATAGGCCCAGGTCTTGTCGAAGACCTCATGGAGCAGGCCCGCCATCGTGGCTCTGTAGGCATGGCTGTAGACCCCGAGGCGGCGGCGGGCGTCGGTCAGGTCCTTGCCGGAAACGACGGTCTCGACAGGGGCCGAATCGCCCTGCAGCACCAGGGACTGGAAGGCGCGCTGAACCTCGAGAAGTCTCACGCCGCCCGCTCGGCCGGCACGTCTTTGGCGAGCGCCGCAGCCGCCACGGCGCGCGCCATATCGAGCTCGCTCAGAAGGTCTTCCAGAGGCGGAATGTTGTCGTCGCGCTCGATCATGGTGGCGACGGACCCGAACCGCCGGCAGGCGGCGTCATAGAGCGCCCAGACGGGGTCAGAGACGGCTTCGTCGTGGGTGTCGATGAGCAGGTCGCCGTTGCGGGAGTGGCCCGCCAGATGGATCTGCCAGACGCGATCGACGGGCAGACCCTCAAGAAAGACGTGCGGATCGAACCCGTGGTTCACACTGCTGACATGGACGTTGTTGACGTCGAGCAGCAGGGCGCAGCCGGTGCGCGCGCAGAGCTCGGACAGGAAGTCCCACTCGCTCATTTCGGACTCGACGAAGCCGAGATAGCTGGAAGGGTTCTCCAGGACCAGCGGCCGTTCCAGAACGCTCTGGGCGAGCCGGATGTTGGCGCAGCAGACCAGCAGGGCCTCCTCGGTATAGGGCAGAGGCAGCAGGTCGTGGGTATTGGCCCCGTGGACGCCCGTCCAGCAAAGGTGATCCGAGACCCAGGCGGGCCGAACCCGGTCCGCCAGGACCTTGAGCCGTTCCAGATAGGATCGGTCCAGCCCATCTGCGGATCCGATCGACATCGACACGCCGTGCATGACCATGGCGTAGCGTTCGCGCAGGGTGTCGAGCGTCTTCATCGGACGACCGCCCCGGACCATGAAATTCTCGGAGATGATCTCGAGGAAATCGAGGTCCGGCCAGGTCTCCATGATGGCGGGGTAGTGCTGCGGTCTCGCTCCAAGTCCAAAGCCGCGAAGGCGTTGCTCGGGCGAAGTCTGGGTCGCGGATGCGATCACGAAGATGTCCTTGATCCGGATGAGGACGATGCGGCCGACGCCCCTCCCTGGGAGGGGGCGAGAGGGGGGCTCGAGGGCGCCGGCCGACCAGTCGCCGGTCGATCAGGCCTGGGGGGCAGGCTCCAGATCGGCGATGGTTCCGTCGGCGGTCAGGCATTCCTTGGCGGTCATCGCCTTGAAACCCTGCCCGCGGCAGCTGTTCTGACCCTTGCACGCATGGGCGGTCGCCGTGCCCTGGCAGGTGTTGACGCCGTAGCAGTGGACGGTGTCGGTCGGCGCGACGGCCAGGCCGCGGCTGCCGGCCGGCGGGTCGCTGGCGAAGGCCGCGCCGGCGAAGGCGCTGACCGCCAGCATGGCGGCCGCGGAAGCGAGGGCGCCGCCCGTTCGGGTGATCTTCATGGGGTGTTTCCTGTTCCTTGGAGTTCTGCCGTGTCGGCGATCTCCTATTCGACCCCAGGGCCCGGAGGTTACAGCCAAGGTCGATCAACCGTCGCTGTAACCATTTGACCGCCTCCCCCGAATAGGAGCCGTGCCGCCACGCGCGCGGCATAGAGCAAACCCGTCGGTTGACCTTCATGACACCAGGCCGTCGCCCATCCGTCCTCACCGATATGGTTCGGCCGGACGCGCCTTCACGCCGCACCTTGCTGTCGGCCGGACTGGTCGGACTGGCACTCGGCGGCTGCGCCGCCTGGCCCGAGGCCGGAGGACCGGATCTCCGGATCGTCTACAATCGCGCCGCGCGATCGCATGGCCCGGATCGCAACCCCATCATCGTCATTCCCGGGATCCTCGGCAGTCGCCTGGTCGACATGTCGACCCGCCAGACGGTCTGGGGCGCCTTTGATCGACGCGCCGCCCAGCCGACCAATCCGGCTGGCATCCGAAAGATCGCACTGCCCCTGCAGGGGCCGATCGGCGAACGTCCCGAAGCGGACTATGTCATGCCGGACGGCGTGCTCGACAGGGTGGTGGTGCGTCTGGCCGGCATTCCGATCGAACTGCAGCAATATGCGCAGATTCTCGCCACCCTGGGCGCCGGCGGATACCGCGATCCAGCCCTGGGCCTTGGCGACATCGACTACGGCGATGACCATTTCACCTGCTTCCAGTTTCCCTATGACTGGCGCCGCGACAACGCGGAAAACGCCGGCGAACTGAAGCGGTTCATGGACGACCGGCGCGTCTATCTGGCCGAACAGTACCGGGTGCGGTTCGGCGTCGAGCGCGATCCGGCCTCGATCCGGTTCGACGTCGTCACCCACTCCATGGGCGCCCTGCTGTTCCGCTATTTCCTGCGCTACGGCGACCAGCCCCTGGCCGAGGACGGGCCGCCGCCCCGACTGAACTGGTCGGGCGCGGGTTATGTCGGACGGGCCGTGCTCGTCGCGCCTCCGAACGCGGGCAGCGCCCTCAGCCTCAAATATCTGGTCGAGGGTCAGGACCTCGGGCGGCCGGTGATGCCGTTCTACGCGCCCGCCATCCTCGGCAGCTTTCCGTCCGCCTACCAGCTCCTTCCGCACGGTCCGCGGCCCGCCCTGTTCACCGGCGGGGATCGGCGGCGCCCGATCACAAACCTGTTCGATCCGGAGCTCTGGCGCAGCCGACGCTGGGGTCTGTCGGATCCCGGCCAGGCCGCGGTGATCGCCGCCATGCTCCCCGAGGAAGCGGACGCGGCGGTGCGGGCCCGGTTGGCCGCACAACGGCAGACGGCCTTGCTGAACCGGGCCCGGCGGTTTCATGCGGCGCTGGATGTCGTCGCGGCGCCCCCGCCGGAGCTTGAGGCCTTCCTGGTGGTCGGCGACTCGCTCGACACCGACGCCGCCTACGCCGTCGATTCTGGCGGTCGACTGACACGGTTCGACACGGCGCCCGGAGACGGGACCGTGACCCGCGCCAGCGCCCTGTTCGACACCCGGACCGAGGAAACCTGGGAGCCGGAGATTCGCTCTCCCCTGCGGTTCCGCTCCACCCTGCTGTTGTCGGGCGAGCACATCCGCCTGACGCGATCCTCGGTGTTCAAGGACAATGTCCTGTACTGGCTCCTCGAGGAGCCGCGCGGTTCACCGGCCGGAACGACCGTTCTCTGACCGACCCGCCACCACGCCCCGACACCCTCCTGAAAGCGGACCGCCCCCCATGAGCGATATCACCCGGTCTTCGACGGTCACGCCGATCGCGCGCGGGGGATGGCTTGACGGCTTGAGGATCGCGGTCGCCCTGATGATCGTGCTGTACCACTTTCGCAGTGCGGCCCCGGTTCCGCTGGACCAGATTCACCCCGTGTTCGACCGCGGCTATCTGTTGACCAACTTCTTCATCATCGACTCCGGCTACGTGCTCGGCCGCATCTACTATCGACGCCTGATCGACGGCCGCACCTCGGCCGGCCTCTACATCCGGCAACGCTTCCTGAGGGTGGTTCCCGCTCATCTGGTGGTGATGATCGCCTTCGCGGGACTGGTTCTGGGAACCGCGGCGATCGGCATGACGCCCAGCAATCCCTACTGGTTCGCCTGGTCCGCCTATCCGGCCCAGTTCTTCCTGGTCCAGGCGTACGGCGTGCCCGGCGGCCACGGATGGAACGCGCCCACCTGGACCCTTTCGGCTCTGCTCGGCTGTTATCTCCTCCTGCCCGGCCTGCTTCGCCTGGCGCATCGGCTGCCGCCCTGGGCGCTCCTGATCGGCGCGGCCGTCCTGGCCCTCGCGGCGAACGCCGCGACCCAGGCCTTTCTCGGCTATCCCGTCTACCGCATGCCCCTCGGCTACGGCATTCTTCGCGCCCTGCCCCTGTTCATCCTCGGCGTCGCCATGGCGGCCTTCGCCGCCCGCGTGCCGGTGCGCCCGCGCCTCGGCGCGACCCTTGGACTGGTCAGCGTCGCGGCCCTCGCCGGGTTCCAGGCCGTCGGCGAATTCGCCATCCCGTCCCTCGCCCTGATCTGCGCCATCATCTTCACGGCCGGCGCGATACCCGTGGTGAAATCGGTGAAGCTCGTCGAGACTCTGGCCCTGGCCTCGTTCTCGATCTTCCTGACCAACGAACTGGTTCGCATCATCTGGTTCGCCGCCTTCGACGCCGCGGGTCAGGCGCAGTGGAGCGACACGGTGCGCTGGATCGTGTGGGGTCTCGGGCTCGGCGCGGCCGTCGCCGGCGCGATCGTGTTCCGGCAGGCGTTCGACCGTCCGTCCCAGGCCTGGTTCACCGCTCGCCTCTCGTCCGGCCCTCTTGGACGCAGCCTGCCGAAGGACCCGCCGCCGGCGCTCTGAATCGCGATCAGACCAGGGCTTCGAACCGGGCGGCTCTCCGATCCGCGGTGGCTTCCAGGATCGCCGTCAGCTGCGGCAGCTCGAGCGGCTTGGCCAGGTGGCCGTCCATGCCGACGGCCCTGTAGGCCTCGACCTGGTGAACGAAAGCGTTGGCGGTCAGCGCATAGATCGGAACCGGCGCGAGTCCTCTGGCCGCCTCGGCCTCCCGGATGGCGCGGGTGGCCTCAAGGCCGTCCATGAGCGGCATCTGGATGTCCATCAGGATCAGGTCGTAGTCGTCGCGGGTCCAGGCGGCGACGACCTCATGGCCGTTGGCCGTCATGTGAACGTCCACGCCGAGCGCCGCCAGGATCGCGACCAGCACCTTCTGATTGGTGGGATTGTCTTCGGCGGCGAGAACTTTGAGCGCAGGGCCGGCCGCAAGAGAGTCCGGCCCCGACCCCGACGCGTCATGCTCGGGCGAAGGCCCGTCCGCCTCCGCGGCGCACCGCGGCAAGGCCAGCCAGGCGTGAAAGGTGGAACCGACCCCGGATTCGCTGTCGACCCAGACCCGACCGTCCATCATGGCCGCGAGCTCGCGGCAGATCGCCAGGCCCAGACCGGTTCCGTCAAAGGCGCGGGTGGTCGAGGCGTCCACCTGCGAAAAGCTCTCGAACAACAGGTCGCGCTTGTCGGCGTCGATGCCGATGCCGGTGTCCGCTACCCTCAGATGGACCCCTTCGACTCCGTCGACCTGATCGCCTTCCACCGTAACCCGGATCTCGCCCACGGCCGTGAATTTGAGAGCGTTGGCCACATAGTTGGTGAGTATCTGGCGCACCCTTTGCGAATCGCCCCGACGGGGTCCCGACGCCGAAGGGGCGACCTCGACCTGGAAGCCGAGACCCTTGCGTTCGGCGATCTCACGCAAGGCGCCGAGAGACCGGACGCAGAGCGCCTCACAATCGAAGGACTGGAACTCCAGCTCCAGCTTGCCGGCCTCGATCTTGGAGATGTCGAGGATGTTGTTGATCACATGCAACAGGTCGCGCCCGGACGCCTGGATCGTGTCCAGTCGAGCGCGCTGGTCCGGTTCGAGCCGCCCCTGCTCCATCAGAAAGGCCATGCCCAGGACGCCGTTGAGCGGCGTGCGCAGCTCGTGGGTCATATGGGCCAGAAACTGTCGTTGCGCGGCGTTCGCCGCCTCGGCCCTGACGCGGGCCGCCTCCTGCTCCAGCGCCTCCCGTTCCGAGGCCAGCAGCCGGACGGCGTTGTCCTTGAACACCTGGACGGCTCTCGACATGGCGCCGATTTCGTCGCCGCGCGACTGGCCCTCGACGAGGACCGTGTTGTCGCCAGCCGCCAGGGACTGCATCGCGTCGCGAAGGCGGCCGAGGGGACCGGTGATGGCCACGGCCGTCATCCCCAGGGCGCCGCCGACCGCCAGCCCCACGCCGGCCAGGCTGGCGAACAGAAGGATGAGGCGGGTGTCGGCCGCGATCCGCGCGAGGCTCATGGATTCGGCGCGGTGCTGGCTCACCCCGGTATCGATCAGCGCCCGGGTCAGGTCTCCGAAAGCGATCAACCCGGGGTCCGCAGCGGTCAAGGCGGCGCTGGCGTCCTCCAGGCGGCTGAACAGGGCGAGCTCGACCGCCGCGTCGAGATTGATCCGGTTCCGCGTCAGCCGCTCCTCCAGATCGGCGATGGCGGCCCGGTGTTCGGGAAACTCCATCCGCGCGCGCCGGAGATGGGTTCGACCGTCGGCATAGGATGCGGTCACCTTCCGCGCCCAGGCCCGCCCTTCTTCAGAGGCGCCGGGATAGACGATCACCATCGCGGTCGCATAAGCCATCTCGTAGTTGGCCCGCTCCGCACTCGCCAGGGCGACCAGGGCCGGCCCCTTGTGGTCGGTCAGGACCGCGTACTGGGCGCTGGTCCGTGTCAGGACCAGGCCGGCGTAGCCGGCGAGACCGATACAGATCAGTCCAAGCCCGATCACGACCGCCGCAATCTTGCGGGAAATCTTGATGTCGTCGATCACGGTGTTCCCCGACTTCGACGATGCTCGCATCGTCACACGCCCATGGCGCAGGCCACCCGAAAGCACGGGCTGGTCGGGAATTCGTGGAATCGCTTCTATCGTTACAGCGACGCTTTGCGATCCCGGTTGATCAAGCTCCGCCTCAAAGCACGAAACACTGTCCGTCATCGGCGACGGTGACTGTCCCCGACCAGCGCGCGGCGATCTGCGCCAGCCCTTCCTCCAGCCGGTCAAGCGAGCGATTCATATTGTGCGAGAGCACCAACCGGCGCGGCGCGATGTTCACGGCCATGGCCCCGATTCCGTGCGGCGGGCGGTAAAGGCCGATCGGCTGGCCCTCGCCCTCGGGAATGACGTGGTGCGCGACCAACAGGTCGGGCGCCAGGCCCGCGGTTTCGCGGTCGAAGCCGGTCGACATGGCGCTCTGATCGGCCGCCAGCACGATCGTGCGGCCCTTGGCATCGATCCTGTAGGCCAGCGTCGGGATCAAGCCGTGGTCGACCGGGATCGCGGTCACCGACAAGGCGTCGCCAAGCGCGATACGCCAGGTCGGGGCCCCCACAGGGTCGCTCGCATCAACCTCGCGAATGTCCAGCACGCGGCGGCCGTCGGCGCCGGTGAGATAACCCCCGAGGTAGCTCCAGGCGCCACGCTCCCCGTCGAACTGCGCGGTGATGAAGCCTGCGGCGCCGGGAAAGGGCGCCGCGGCGGCGGGGCCGATGAACAGCAAGGGGTCCTGCGAGGCCTCGAAGCTGCCCGAGTTGAGAATGCCCGCCAGCCCGGCGCTGTGATCGCCATGGAAATGGCTCAGCGCGATGGCCTTGAGGTCGCTGACCTTGAGGCCCGCCTCCCCAAAGCGGATGAAGCTGCCGGGCCCTGCGTCGACAAGCAGCTGTGCGCGCCCGTCGATCCATATCGCATAACTGGTCCCGGCGCGTGAGCCTTCGGCGATTGGCCCGCCCGAGCCGAGCACCTGCAAGCCGACCTCTGCGGCGCGGCAGAGGGCCGCTCCGGCAGCTGCGGGCGTCGGTTCGGACGCGGCCGCTTCAACCGTAGCGCCTGCGGTGGCCAAGGCGGCTACAGCCCAGATGCTGCGCCAAGTCAGTGAATGCTCTGGCATGGGAAAACTCCTGTTGGCTCGGTTCGAGCGAGTTGCTCGATCCTCAAAGTCAGGTCCTTAGGCCTGCAGATGTGGTTTGACGGGGTCACCCTTCAGCGATCGCCGAACAGTTGAACACATCCCCCGCCCACCGCCGGGTCTCCGGCGTCGCGAACCCCCAGCATGGAACGGCCATGCAACGTACCGACTGCAACCCCCTGCTCCCCGCCGAGGTTACAGCGAAGCAGCAGCTCAGGCGCGATGGGTGGACCTGCCGTGGTTCGGATCGCGCGTCCGGGATCAGGATCCCGGATTCTGGAGATGCATACGCGCGGTCACGGCCCCATGGGTGCTCACCAGATAGGGAACCATATAGGTCAGGAGCGCCTTCGCTAAATTGACCGACCCCTGACTGAACAGGAAGTCGCCCTGGTTGATCAGCGTGAGTGCGGTGCCCACGACAAGCGAGACCCGTATGGCCATCCGGACAACGGCGGGGGACCGGGCATGGCGGAAAAAACTCTTCGTGGATTCCGACATGGTCACCAGCGCAGCAGGTAACGCCCGGCAGCGGCGCCGATCAGGCCCGCGATCAATATGCCCAGCGTGTACCAGGTGGCCATAAAGGAGGCCGTGCCCTCCTGGCAGTAGAGCCCATAGGCGCTGGCCGACAGGGCGCCCGAGACCAGTCCTGCTGCAAAGCCTGCCAAGGTAGGCCGACCGGGCGCCAACCGGCGCGCGGCCAGGAAGATAAAGGGGCCCGCCGCAAGGCTGATCGCCCCCACCCTGAGCGTGCACGAACGCCAGGACTGTCCGAGCCAGGCCTCAACATGCGACGCCCCTGACAGGGACGCCTGCTCCACGCCGACTACAGCCAGGATCATGATGAAGGTTGCCGCCAGCCCGATCAGCGGCAGACGGATCGGGGCGCCGGGCTGGCCCAGACGCAGCAAGAGCAGGGCGCCGAAGCCGGCGATGGAAAGCGTGTAGACCTGACGCATCAGGAAGGCGGGCTCGTCGAAGACGGCCCACAAGTCCGGTCGCAGGCCGAGGGTCAGCCACACGACCGCCGCTGCGGCCAGGAGTCCGAGCCCGGCGCAGCAGGCGACGCGCCGCCCCGCGCGTCCGGCGGGAATGCGCCGGACGTCGCCGGCGAGGCTCTCGATCAGGTCATCAGTATTCACGGTCGGACACTCGTTTCATCAGGGCCTTCATGGCGCGATGCAGGCTAACCTTGGCCGCGCCCTCGGTCATGCCGGCGCGCTCGCCGGCCTCGGCCAGGCTGAATCCCGACAACCGCACATCTTCGATCAGGGCCCGCTGTTTGGGCGCCGCTGTCTCGAGCAGCCTTTCAAGATCTTGGCGGACAGCGCCGTCCTCGACGCCATCCTGGAAATCCACAAGATCGTCGACCAGCGGCACGAATTTGGCCCGACCCGACTTACGCAGCTGATCAATCAGCTTGTAGCGGGCGATGGTGAAGCACCAGGACGTCACGGGGTCCGCGCGCCGCCAGGTCTCTCTCTTCGCATGGATGGCCAGCAGCGCGTCTTGCACCAGGTCCTCGACGTCGGCGTCGCCATAGAATTGACGACGGTTGAAATAGGCATAAAGGGCCGGGCGCAGGAGCTTGAGAAACTCGCGCCAGGCCGGGGCCTCGCCATCGAGCCCCGCGATCATGAGCGGCTTCAGCCGTGCTTCCAGCGTCTTCACACAGCCCCCTCATTCGGACACGCGCCCGTTTGGTTACAGCGCCCATCCACTGGCTCTGGCGAGCGCATCTGTAACCAACCCCGCCGCCGGGCGAATAGGTCGGACCCAGCGGCTCAGCTGCCATGATCTAGACCCGGAACCTCCATGTTGTCACTCGCCGTCCTCGCCCTGGTTCATGCCCAGGAGCCTGGCGATCCCACCGCCCAGCTTTCCGAAATCATCGTGACCGGCTCGCGACTGCCCTCGCGGACCGCGACGGAATCTCCCGCGCCCATCGACGTGCTGAGCCGCGAGGACCTGGTCTCCACCGGCGCGGTGGGCGACGAGCTCGGCCAGGCGATCAGCGTGCTGGCTCCCTCGTTCAACTTCCCCCGCCAGTCGAACTCCGGCACCTCGGATCATATTCGCGCGGGCCAGCTGCGCGGCCTCAGCCCCGACCAGACCCTGGTGCTGGTCAACGGACGGCGTCGTCACCCCTCGGCCATCGTGAACACCGAGACCAAGATCGGTCGCGGCACGGCGGCCGTCGACCTCAACACCATTCCGCTGGGGGCCGTGGCCCGGGTCGAGGTCCTGCGCGACGGGGCCGGGGCGGTCTATGGCTCCGACGCCATCGCCGGCGTCATCAACGTCATCCTCGACGAGCGCCCGTCCGGTTTCGAGATCTCGACCAGCTACGGCTTCCACCGCACTAACGTCGGTCCCATCGACCAGACCCTTACTGATGGTGAGACCTTCACCCTCTCGGCCTCCGGCGGCACGACCCTCGGCGACGGCGGTTTCCTGCGGGGCGGCGTCGACTATCGCGACCGCAACGCGACCAATCGCGCCGGCTTCGATCAGATCCCGTTCTTCATCGCCCCCACTCCGGCCAACCTCGCCCTCGCGGGCCGGCGCAACTACGCCGAGGGCGATCCCGCGGTCGAGGCCGTCAATCTGTGGATCAACGCCGCGGTCCCGCTCGCCGACGGCGAGCTCTACGGCTTCGGCACGGTCGGTCAGAGCGACAGCGAGGGTGCAACCTTCTTCCGCTATCCCGACGGCTCCGACAATCTGACCGCGCTCTATCCGAATGGCTTCCTGCCGATCACGACGGGCGAGGACGACGACCTTGGCCTGACCGCGGGTTGGCGGGCGCCGGTCGGCCCCTGGGCGGCGGATCTCAGCCTGACCTACGGCCGCAACGAGTTCACCTATGGCGTTCGCAACAGCCTCAACGCCTCGCTCGGCGCTTCCTCGCCGCGGGAATTCCGGTCCGGGACCTATGTCTTCGACCAGACCAGCGCGAACCTGGACCTGACGCGCGCGATCCGCCTTGGCGGCGTGGACGCCGAGCTGGCGACCGGTCTGGAATACCGCAACGAAAACTACGAGACCCGCGCCGGCGAGGCGGCCTCCTACGCCGCGGGCGGCTTGCCGCTGGCGATCGGCGCCCAGGGCGCGCCGGGCCTCAGCCCCGAGGATGAGCGATCCGCCTCACGCGATGTCGGGGGCGCCTACCTCGAGATCGGCCTGCGGCCGACCGACCGCCTGCTGGTCGAGGCCGCCGTCCGAGCAGAGACCTACAGCGATTTCGGCGAGACCCTGACCGGCAAGCTGGCCGGCTCCTACGCCGTGACGCCGGACATTCACCTGCGCGGCGCGGTGTCCAACAGCGTGCGCGCGCCCTTCCTCGGTCAGGTCGCCTTCACCGACCGGACGGTCAATTTCGGGGCCGGCGGAACGCTCGCCAGCACCCGCACCCTGCCCGTCGCGGACCCCATCGCCCGCGCGCTCGGCGCGGAGGATCTGCGCGAGGAACGCGCCTTCAACCTGTCGGCGGGCCTGACCGCCGAGCCCCTGCCCGGCCTGACACTGTCGCTCGACGCCTTCCGCATCGAGGTCGACGACCGCATCACCCTGTCCGACCGCTTCTTCGGACCGGCGCTCGAGGCCTTCGTCCAGGCCCAGCCGGGCGGCGCCGGCCTGCAGTCCGTGCGCTTCTTCACCAATGCGGTGGACACCGAGACGGAGGGCTTCGACGCCGTGGCGCAGTGGCGCCTCCCGCTCGCCGCCGGCCAGCTGACCCTGGGCGCCGCCTACAGCTATGCCCGGACCGACATCGTCGGCTTCACGGACACGCCCGCGGCCCTGACGGCCCTGGACCCTGCCTTCCGGCTCATCGGGGTCGAGGAGATCAACACGCTCGAGGAGGCCGCCCCGAAATGGAAGGCGCTCGTCTCCGCGGAATGGAGCACAGAGCGCTATCGTCTGCTCGGCCGTCTCAACGGCTATGGCTCGACGGTGCGGGTGTTCAACTTCGGCGGCGGGTTCGAGCCGCGCCAGGAGTATGGCGCCGAAACCAGTCTCGACCTCGAAGGGTCGGTAGACCTGACCTCGGCGCTGACGCTGACCGCCGGGGTCTCGAACGCCCTCGACAACTACCCCGACCGGTCGAGCGCCGACATCAACTATTTCGGCAACCTGCCCTACGACATCCTGTCTCCGGTGGGGATCAACGGCCGGTATCTCTACACCCGACTGACGGCGAGGTTCTGATGCGCGAGTTCTCAAGACGCGGCCTTCTGGTCGGCGGCGCGGCCGCCCTCCTGGCGTCCCCGGTCCTCGCCCAGAGCGTGTCCGGATTCGCCGCCAATCGTGCGGGAAGCGGAACCGCGGACCACAGCGCCTTCGACGGTCTGCTCTCGCGGCGCGCCCGCAACTCCCGGGACGGCGTGGTGCGCGTGGACTATGCGGGCTGGAGGGCTTCGGCCTCCGATCGCGCGGCCCTGAAGGCCTATATCGCCGCCCTGTCGAGGATGAGCCCGCTCAACCTGACCCGGCCCGAACAGTTCGCTTTCTGGGCCAATCTGTACAATGCGGTGACCATCGACGTCGTGCTCGACGCCTGGCCGGTCCGCTCGATCCGCGACATCCGCTCGGGCCTCATCCCCGGACCGTGGAAACGCAAGTCGGCGACAGTCGCCGGGGTGGACCTGTCGCTGGACGACATCGAACACAACATCCTGCGCAAGGGCTGGACCGAGCCGCGTGTGCACTATGCGGTCAACTGCGCCTCTTACAGCTGCCCGAACCTGCCGCTGCGCGCGGTCCGCGGGGCCACGCTCGGTCCGGCGCTCGACGCCGCCGCGCGCGCCTATGTGAACCACGCCCGCGCCGTGCGTTTCGACGGGGACGCCCTCGTCGTCTCATCGATCTATGAGTGGTACGCGGACGACTTCGGAGGCTCCGACGCCCGCGTCATCGCCCACCTGGCCCGGTACGCCGCCGCTCCGCTCAGGGCCCGGCTCCAGGCCGCGACGCGGATTGACCGAAGCGTCTACGACTGGTCGCTCAACGCCACCCCCGCGAGCTAGCCGCATGGCCTTCCTCAAACGTTACGGGCTTCTCGCCCTGCTGGTCATCGCCGTGATCGCCGTCTTCGCCAGCGGCGCCCCCCGATACCTGAGCCTCGACGCACTCCGGACCCACGAGGCGACCCTTCGGGGTTATATCGACGCCAATCTGGCTCTGGCCCTGCTCGCCTTCATGCTCGTCTATGCCGTCGCCACGGCGGTCAGCTTTCCGGGCGCCGTCATCCTGACCCTGGCGGGCGGATATCTGTTCGGGACATGGGTCGGCGGTACGGCGACGGTGATCGGAGCGACCCTCGGGTCCATCGCCGTCTTCTATGTCGTGCAGACCTCGCTGGGCCATGCCCTCCGGGCGAAGGCCGAAGCGAAGGGCGGAACCCTCAAGAAGGTCATCGACGGCGTTCGGGATGGGGCCTTCGGCTATATCCTGACCCTGCGGCTCATTCCCGTAGCCCCCTTCTGGCTGGTCAATGTGGCCGCCGCCCTGGCGAACGCTCCGCTCAGGGCCTACGCCCTTGCGACCCTGTTCGGGATCATGCCGGCGACCTTCATCTACAGCGGGATCGGGGCCGGCCTCGACGCACTGATCGCAAGCGGAGACTCGCCCGATCTCGGCGTCATCTTCGACCCGAACGTGCTCCTGCCGCTGGTCGCCCTCGGCATGCTTTCCTTGGCGACCACCGTCCTCCAACGGCTTCGCGCCAAGTCCGGTAAAGCGTCTTGACCAGGAAAATCACCAAAGCCGACCTCGTCGTCATCGGGGCCGGGTCCGGCGGCCTGTCCGTCGCCGCGGGCGCGGCCCAGCTCGGACTGAAGGTCGTCCTCTTTGAAAAAGGCGAAATGGGCGGCGACTGCCTCAACTACGGCTGCGTACCGTCCAAAGCCCTGATCGCAGTGGCGGCCGCAGCCCATGAGGCGCGGCACATCGCTCGGCTGGGCGTCGCGACCGGCCCCGTGTCCGTCGACTTCACCCGGGTCATGGATCACGTGCGCGGGGCCATCGCTGCCATCGCGCCCAACGACAGCCAGGCCCGCTTCGAAGGGTTCGGCGTGCTGGTCGTGCGCGAGCCCGCCCGGTTCGAGGACGCCCGCACCGTCACAGCCGACAGCATCCGTGTCCGCGCGCGCAAGATCGTCGTCGCCACAGGATCGCGCGCCGTCGTCCCTCCGATCGACGGGCTGGACGGCGTGCCCTACCTGACCAATGAATCGATCTTCGACCTGGCGGACCGCCCCGACCGCCTGATCGTTCTCGGCGGCGGGCCGATCGGGGTGGAACTGGGCCAGGCCTTCCGCCGTCTCGGCTCCGAGGTCGTCCTTGTCGAAGCCGGAACCCTGCTGGGCCGCGAGGATCCGGACGCATCCGAAGTGGTCGTTCGCCAGCTTCGCGAGGACGGCGTCGAGATCATGGCCGGCTACAAGGCGGTCCGGGTCGAGGCCGGGCCGATCGTGGTGCTCCAGAAGGACGGCGAGGAGATCCGGATCACGGGCTCCCATCTACTGGTCGCGGTCGGACGCCGCCCCTCACTCGACGGACTGGACCTGCAAAAGGCCGGCGTCGAAACCGACCGCAACGGCATCATCACGGACCGGGCGTTGCGCAGCAGCAACCCGCGCGTCTTCGCTGTCGGCGACGCCGCCGGGCGCGGACAGTTCACCCATCTCGCCGGCGCCCATGCCGCCCTGTTCGTCCGCCGCGCGGTGTTCGGCCTGCCCGTCAACGCCGATGATCTGCAGGTTCCGCGCGTCACCTATGCCGATCCGGAATTGGCCTCGATCGGCCTGGGCGAAGCCGCGGCGCGCGAGCGGCACGGCGATGACGTCCGGATCGAGGTCTTTCCCTTCAAGGAAAACGACCGGGCCATTGCAGAGAGCGACACGCGCGGCTTCGGCAAGCTGATCACCACCCGCAAGGGCAAGGTGTTGGGCGTCACCCTGGTCGGCCGCCATGCCGGAGACCACATCCACCTCTGGTCGCTGGTGATGTCGGCGGGCCTCAAGCTCAGCCAGCTCACCGGCATGATCGCGCCCTATCCGACCCGCGGCGAGGTCAGCAAGCGGCTGGCGGGCCAATGGTATACGCCGGCCCTGTTCTCGACGCGCACCCGGGCGCTTGTCTCAATTCTCAAACGCTTCGCCTGAGCCGCGCCGTGATCCATCGCATCCTGACCACCCTCGGGCTCCTCGTGCTGCTGGTCCTGCTTCCGGTGCTCGAGATCCGCGACACCCATGTGTTCAACCCCGACTGGCCGCCGCACGCGCGTCTGCACGAGGTCTGGCAGTTGACGACCAACGCCGGCGTCTCCCTCGTCGGCCTGTGGCTCGTCTGGAAGCGGGGCGCGGTGCAGCTGGCCAGCGTGCTCGGCCTGTGCATGATCGGCGGCGCCCTGGTCGCCCACGGTCTGGCCCCGGCCTATGGCGGCGCCCTGACCTATTCCGGCGGCCCCGGCGGAATCATCCTCGGCGTGCCCGCGGCGGTCATTGTTCCGCTGGCGGCCTGCCTGACCTTCATCGCCGCCATCCTGCTGGACCGGCGCGGGCCCCGGTCCACGGCCTGACCGGGGCGCCTGGGCAGGCGTTTCCGTCCGTGGACGCAGGCCGCCCGACGCCGCGAGGGTCCATCGGTCAGGCTGTCATCCGGCGCAGCACGACAGTTTGGCCACGTCCTTGTCGAAGCCCTGGGCCGCCAGCTTCAGGCCTTCAACCGTGGTCAGATAGGGGAAGATCGTTCCGGCGAGATCCCGGACGGTCATGCCGAAGCGGATCGCTAGCGCCATGGTCTGGATGCTGTCGGCGCCCTCGGGCGCGAGGATCTGCGCCCCCAGGAGGCGGTCCGTCCTCCGGTCCGCGACCAGTTTGATCAGGCCGCGTGTGTCCCGGGCGGCCAGCGCGCGCGGCACCTGGCCAAGCGGAACGACCGATGTCCTGACGTCGAAGCCCCTGGATTTCGCGGCGGCCTCGCTCAATCCCACGCCGGCCACCTGGGGATCGGTAAATACGACCCATGGCATGGTCGTGTTGTCGTAGACCAGCTCGTCGCCGTTCAGGGCGTTGTGCGCCGCCAGCCTCGCCCCATAGGCCGCCATGTAGACGAACTGGTCGCGTCCGGTCACATCGCCGGCCGCATAGACGCCGGATTTCGCCGTGCGCATCCGGTCGTCGACCATGATGCCGCCGTTCGCGGCCCGGCCTATCCCGGCCTGCTCAAGGCCGAGATCGGCCGCGTTGGGCGTGCGACCCGTCGTCATCAGGACATGGTCGGCGACCAGGGTTTCCGTCCCCGCGTCGGTGCGGATGGTCAGGGCGATCTGTTCGCCCTGGCGGGCGATGCCGTCGTAGGCCAGGCCCGTGCGAACGGCGATCCCCTCCTCAGTCAGGTAGCGGGCGAGCGCTTCGGCGATCTCCGGCTCGGCCTCCGGGATCAGCCGCGAGCGGGTGACGAGGGTGACCGCCGTTCCGGTGCGGGCGAACATCTGGGCCAGTTCGCAGCCGATATAGCCGCCGCCGACCACCAACAGCGAACGCGGCTGTTTGGTCAGCTCCAGCGCCGTGGTGCTCGTCAGCCAGGGCACGTCCGCCAGCCCCGCGATATCGGGCGCGGCGGGCGAAGCGCCGGTCGCGATGACGACCTTGCCGGCGGCCAGGGGTTCGCCGTCCACCGCGACGCCCGTTTCGGTGAAGCGCGCCGCGCCCTCGAGATAGGTCAGGCGATCGTATTCGGGCAGCAGATCGACGTATTTCTTCTGTCGCAGGTCAGCGACCAGATCGTCCTTGGCCGCGACCAGCTGACGCCAGTCTGTGATACGGGCCTGACCGGCGAGGCCGGGAAAGCGGCCCGCCGCCTGCGCCCCATGCAGAGCCTCAGCGGCGCGGATCATGGTCTTGGAAGGCACGCACCCGACGTTGACGCAGGTGCCGCCGATCAGGCCCTGTCCGATCAGAGCGACGCGAGCACCATGTTCCGCCGCCGTGATGGCGGCGGAGAATCCCGCCGATCCCGCGCCGATGACGGCGATGTCGAACGTGCCCTCGCCGGACTTTTCCGGGGGACGGGCGTAGCCGTCTTGCTCCGTGACAGATCTGTTCATCTTGAAGTCCGTTCCGTGGGTCATAGGCATGGGCTCAGGCGACCCGGGTGAGCGGCGTCAGACCATCGATCCGATGTCTGAGGCGTAGCTTGGGTAGGCGAAGATCATCGCCTTGATCTGATTGGCGGTGAGCCCTGCGCCCATGGCCATGGCGAACAGGTTGATCTGTTCCTCGGCGCCCGGTCCGATCAGATGCGCCCCGAGGATCAGACCGGTTTCCTGTTCGACGAGCACCTTGAAGCCGCTCCGCGTCGCCCCGACCCGCATCGATGAATACCAGCCGGAGGTTTTCTCGAACCGGATGTCGAACTTCAGGCCCTTTTCCGTCGCGGCTGCCTCGGACAACCCCACGGTCGCGACCGGAGGCAAGGTGAAGACGACACTGGGCACCGGCGGATAGGCCACGGTCCTTGCGTCCCTCCCGGCCAGAAGGTTCTTGCCCGCGATACGCCCTTCATAGGCCGAGACCGGGGTCAGGTTCAGGCCGCTGTCGGCGCAATCCCCGGCGGCGAAGATCGAGGGGTTGGTGGTGCGCATGGCGTCGTTGACCTTGATCCCGCGCGGTCCAGCTTCGACACCAGCGACGGGCAGGTCCAGATGGTCGATATCGGGCACGCGGCCCGTCGCATGGACCACCAGATCGCAGGCCAGCACTTGGATGCCGGACGGCGTTTCATAGGACACGGCGAACGCGTCACCCTGCTTCTCGACCTTCAGGACTTTCGCCTCGGTCTGCACGTCGATACCCAGTTCGACCGTGGCCTCTACCAGCATCGCCACCAGATCGGCGTCGAAAGGCCCGAGCGGCCGTTTGGCCATTTCCAGAACCGTGACGGCGCCGGCCCCGGCGCGTCGGGCGATATGGGCGAACTCCATCGCGATGAACCCGCCGCCGACAAAGGCGATCCTGTCGGGTCGTGCGGGCAGCTCCAGGAATTCCGTGCTGGTCGTCAGCAGGTCCTCGCCGGGGATGTTCAGCGTCATCGGCCGTGCGCCGGTAGCGATGTGGAAATGCTTCGCGCGCAGGATCTCGCCGTTCAACGTGATCGTATCGCGCCCGGTGAACCGCGCTTCGCCGTGCAGCGCCGTGATCCCGGCCTTGCGGAAGCCCGCCTCGATGCGCGACGGCATGGCGTCGGTGAAGGTGCGCTTGAACGCCATCATCTCGGGCCAGTTGACCGAGGGACGCGCCTCCAGGCCCTTGCCTGTCATGTTGTGGGTCCAGTCCACACCTTCGGTGACGGCGATCAGCATCTTCTTGGGATCGCAGCCTCGCAGCGCGCAAGTGCCGCCATAGGGCAGGCTGTCGATGCTGGCCACCTTCCACCCCGCCGCCGCCGTCATCCGGGCCACGCCGTTGCCGCCGGTCCCGGCCCCGATCACGATCAGATCGTAGTCATATACGTCGGTCATCCAGGTCTTCTCCGATGCGGGGGTGCAGCAGCCTCTGATGATCGGGGCGCACGGCGGGCCCCGTGGACCGTCGATCACGTGGTCTTCATCCGCCGCCGACGCCGCCAGACTGCATAGACCGTCAGCCCGACGAACACGGCCAGCGCGGGCAGAAGCACAACATCGAGCCAGCCCGTCAGGGCGGAAAGCCCGACGATACCGAGCAGCACCACCAGCACCGGGGTAAAGCAGCACAGCGCCAGAATGACGGTGCCGATCACCCCCATCCGCAACAACAGTCTGTGGGGCCTGCCGGTCTTGTCAGTCATGTCGGCCTTGTCAGCCATGATGGGGTTTTCTTCCATTTTGATCCTGACGGCGCGCAGCCTTCCCTGGCTGCAGCCCGAGGCCAGGATGCGCGCGATGCCGTGCGTTGGCGGCCTGGTCGCGCCTCTCCTGCGGGGGGCGGGAGAGAGGACGCCGGTGAAGGCCGTCTTCCTGCCTGCCGGGCCTAGTTTTGTACGATGCGGGCGGGATAGCCGGCATTGGTCGAGGCCGCCGCGATCTGCGCGGCCGTGGCGCGCGTCGGATCATAGGTGGCACGGGCGGTCTTCGCGGCGAAGTCCACTCGCACCGAGCTGACCCCAGCCACACCTTCCATTGCCCTGCGAACGGTGATCGGGCAGGTGGCGCAGGTCATGTGCTCAATGGCGAAAGTCGTCTGCTGCTGCGCAGCGACGGTTGCCGCCGGACGGTTCTGCGCCGCGCCGTCAAACGCGACGGCTGCGCCGACACCGGCCACCGCCACGACGGCGAGGCCGGCCAGGAATATCTTCTTCATGAGTCTTTCCTCTCAGTAGAAATAGGGAGCCCACCAGTTCAGGGTGAGCGCGATGACGACGAGGGCCAGGCCGAGCCAGAGGGCAAACTTCGTGATCCGCGAGGACTGAGGTCGCGCGCAATAGGATCCGTCCTCGCAGGCGGGCCGGCGCTGGAAATAGACGCTCCAGAAACCCAGTCCGATCAGGGCCAGGGTCACGACCGCGACATAGGGCTTGAACGGCTCCAGCGCCGTCAGATTGCCTATCCAGGCGCCGGAGACGCCGAGCGTCAACAGCAGCAGGGGCACGACGCAGCAGGCCGAGGCCAGAACAGCGCCGACGATGCCGCCCGCGGCGAACCAGCCCTGACCGCGCGCCGTCGCCTCCTTGGCGACGCCGTCGTCGCCCTGCCCTGCATCGAATTCAGACATGTGATTGTGTCCCGGTCAGCACCATGGCAGAACCGTAAGCCCTGTAGCCACTACAGGCTCAAGAGCTATTTTTTCGAGAATCCGGACAGGGGCCGAGCATATGAACCGCGGACAATTGGCGGCCCGGACGGACTGCAATCTGGAGACGGTTCGGTACTACGAGAAAATCGGCCTTCTGCGAGAGCCCCCGCGCAGCGCCAACAACTACCGCGTCTACGACGAGACCCATCTCGGCCGGCTACGTTT
>NZ_JAVHLH010000130.1 GCF_031082345.1 Brevundimonas sp.
CGGAGCTCTGGACCGGGCGAGACGGCTGTTCGACGAAGCCGGTCTCGGTTCGGTGACCGACGACCCCGCGACCCTGAGCGTGCGCGGACGGCTGCTCAAGGACGAGGCGCGGCGGGCGCCGGCGGCGGAACGCGGCCGGCTTTGGCGCGAGGCGGGCGACGCCTACGCCCGGGCCGCGGACCTGAGCGGCGCGACCTACCATCTTATCAACGCCGCGACCCTCGCCTTGCTGGCCGGCGACCGGCCGATGGCAGACGAGCGGGCAAAACGGGTGCTGGACAAGCTGGATGCCGGCGATACCGGGCCCGAGACCCTCTACTATCTCGGCGCGACCCGGGCCGAGGCGCTGCTGCTGCGGGGCCGGACAGGCGAGGCGCGGGCGGCGCTTGAGTCCGCCTGCCGGCTGGCACCCGAGGCATGGGAAGACCACGCATCGACACTTCGCCAGTTCAGTCTGATCCTCAAGACGCTGGGCGAGGACACGGCCTGGCTTGAAGCTCTGCAGCCGCCTCGCAGCCTGCATTTCGCGGGGCATTTGGGCGTCGTCGACAGCGCGGAGGTACGCGCGCGCATCGACGCCCTGCTCGGCGAGGAGCGAATCGGCTTCGCCTGCGGCGCGCTGGCCGGCGGGGCCGACCTGATCGTCGCCGAAGCCGTGCTGGCCCGGAACGCCGAGCTCCATCTGGTGCTGCCCGCGCCCCCTGCCGTGTTCCGGGCCGAGTCCGCCGCGCCGCTGGGCGGCGACTGGCCGACGCGGTTCGACGCGGTTCTGGGTCAGGCAGCCTCCGTTCACGTGACGGAGCCCGGGCTGGCGGCGACCACCATGCTCCATATCCGCCTTGCCGCCGAGGTGGCCATGGGCAGGGCCGTGATGAAGGCCGCCTCACTGGCCAGCGAGGCCGTCCAGTTGCTGTTGGCCGACTCCGGGGCGGCGACCAACGCCACCAGCCTGATCGGCACGCACTGGCGACGGAGCGGCCGCCGGCAGGTTCAGCTGGATCTACCCCGGCACGCTGCCGGGACGGTGGGCGGAAAGCCGCTCGGCGAGGGACCGGGCGACGGCGTGCTGGCGGCCATGCTGGCCGTCGGATTCGATGACGCCGGGCACGCCGAAGATTCAGCAACCACCGAGGCGTTCGGCTGGATCGCGGCCGCGCTGGCCGACGCGGCCCGGCCGCTGACCCACCCGGTGGTCGCGGGGGACGTCCTACACCTGGCGTTTGCCGACCCAGGGGAAGCGTCCGAAGCAGCCAACCGGATCGGCGACGCCCTGGGACCGGACGCGCCCCGCATCGCCGGCCACTACGGGGTCGCGCGGCGGGTCGAGAGCCCTTTCGGCGGGCCGCCCGCGCTTGTCGGCCGCGCCACGCGACTTGCGATGGACTTGCTGGCCTCGACCCCGCCGGGGGCCGTTCACGTGAGCGAGGATTTCGCCGCCGCCCTGCACGGCTGGACGCATCTCTCCGCTGGCGACGCCGCCTATGTCGGGGAGCTGTCGATAGGCGGCCGGACGATCAACCTGTACGCCCTAGCGCCCGCGGGCCGCTAGACGACCAGTTCCTCCAGACGCCCGGGCGCGACGATGACGAGGGCGTCGTTCTCGCGCCGCACGATGCCGCGTCGTTCGAGGGCGCTGACGGAGCGGGAGACGGTCTCCCGTGTGCTCTGTACCCGGACGGCCAAGGCCGCGTGTACGGGGGCGGGACGGATGACGGCTCCGTCGCCGAGACGGGCCAGACGCAGGAGTTCGGCATAGACCCGACCGGGCGCCGACAGCGTCGTCCGGTCGACCATCCGGGCGCTTGCGGCGCGCAACTGCTCAAGCAGGGAGCGGACCAGCAACAGACCCAGCGACCGGTGCCGGTCGACCAGCATCACGAAATCGGCGGCCGGGACGCAGGCGGCCCGGGTCGGGTCGGCGGCCACGACATCGGCGTCAACCGGCCAGGCGTCGGTCGCAGCCACGGTGCCGAAGAAATCTCCCGTGCGGTATTCGTGGACCAGCACCATCTGTCCGTCGAGGCCATAGACGAGGGCCTGTGCCCGGCCCGCGACGACCAGCCAGGCGTGGCCGAGGCGGTCGCCGTAGCGCAGGATCACCGCCCGGGCCGGGTACTGGCGCCCGACCGCATGCGCCGCGAGGGCCGCCCCGACCTCAGCGGGACAGCCGATGGCGGCGCAGATATCGTCCTGAAGTCCGGTCGACCCGATCATCATGAACGCTCCACGGGAAAGTTGGACCGCAACGTCCCGGAAATTGCCGGTCCGCGCAACGCGCGGGGTCCGCAGGGGGACTTGGTGCAGCGGCGGTGGCGCAAGTGAGGCCAGGCTCCGGGAGCCACGCGTTGGATGGCTTTGCCCTCCTCAAGTGGCGGTGGCAGCGGCCGGCATGCAGCCACCTACTGAATAACTCCGGAGACGAGTTGTCGCTGGACCGCGCCCACCGCCACGCACCCCGCAACCGTTCTCTGGTCTGACCCGGGTCCTGCAAGGGCCAGGAATGTCGCGGCTATCCGCCGCAAACTTCCGCGCCGCCTGCTGCGACGGCGGCCACTGCACCTATGCCTGGGCTGACGCCCTCCGATCAGGCGTCTGCGCGATCACGGCCCGGAGCCGTTCCGCCAGCTCCGAGTTCCGGTAAGGCTTCCCGATGACCTCGAAGTCATGCACCTCTTCAAGACCGGATTCGCCCAGGTAGCCAGAGGTCAGCAGGATCCGCAAAGAGGAGTTCAACCGCTGGGCCTGACGCGCCAACTCGATCCCGTTGACGCCTCCGGGCATGACGACATCCGAGAACAGGACGTCGAAAGACGGGTCCGCCTGCAGTCGGGCCAAGGCTCCGGCTGCGTCGATCGCCACTTCGCATCGATAGCCGAGCCCGTTGAGCATATCGAGGCAGACGCTGAGGACTGCGGGATCATCCTCGACGATCAGCACGCGTTCCGACCCCGTGGGGATCGGCGCCGCCGGCTCCATGTCAATCACCGGAGCAGGCCGCAGGTCGGTGAGCGGCAGCGTCAGGGTGAAGGCGGCGCCCTCTCCCGGCTGGCTTTGAACCTCGATGCGTCCGCCCGACTGGCTGACGAAGCCGTAGACCTGGGACAGGCCCAGGCCGGAGCCCCGCCCGACCTCCTTCGTCGTGTAGAAGGGCTCGAACACCCTCTGCAGGACTTCCGGGGTCATGCCCGGACCGGTGTCAGCCACCACGATCACGCCCTCACAGGAAGGTTCCGACCGTTCCTCGATGCGGATCGTCAATCGCCCATCGTTGACCATGGCGTCCCTGGCGTTCACGGCGAGGTTGAGAAGCGCGTTTTCCAGATGACCGGGGTCGACGGACACAAACACCTCGGTGCCGGAGTATTGCAGGTCGAGAATCACCCCCTCGCCAACCGCCTGCTTCATCAGCGGCGCGAAATCACGAACCAGTCGGTTGAGCCCGACAGGCTCGGGGTTCAGCTGCTGCCGACGGGAAAAGGCCAGCAGCTGACGGGTGAGCGTCTGACCGCGGTCCGCAGCGGACCTTATCGCCGCAAGCTGACGGTTCGCCTTGGGCTCCTCGATCCTTCGGAGCAGAATGTCGGCGTTGCCAAGCACCACGGTGAGCAGGTTGTTGAAATCGTGCGCGACGCCGCCCGTCAGTTGGCCGACGGCTTCCATCTTCCTCGCCTGAGCCAGTTGCTCCTCAAGTTGACGCCGCTCGGTGATGTCGAGAAGCGTGCCGACGATCTCCCCGTCCGTCCCGTCCTCGCCGGGCACCCAGACGCCCTGATCCAGAAATCTCCGATACTCGCCGTCGGCGCACTGCCAACGGTATTCGCAGGCATAGGCGCCCGACTTCGACGCCTGCATGAGGCAGTCAACGACGCCCCCCACGTCGTCGGGGTGGATGCGTCCAAGGCCCATCCCGGGCTCTTCGATAAACCGGCCGGGGGCGAAGCCGGTCAGGGGGGTGATGCTGTCGCTGACGAAGAGCGCGCCGAACGGATGCAGGCTCATCCGCGACGTGAAGACAACCGGCAGGGAGCGCAGGATGGAGTCCTGGCGCTCGCGCGCCTTTCGCAGCGCCAGTTCTGCGGCGAGGCGCGCCTCCGTGATCGAGGCGTTCTCGCGCATCAGACGTTGCTGTTCCTCGGCGTGCCGCTTGATCTGGCTCGTCTTGAGATGCAGGTCGGCCAGGACGCTGACCTTCGCGCGCAGGATGAAGGGATCGACGGGCTTGAACACCAGATCGACGGCGCCGGCCTGATAGGCCTGGAAGATGTGGGTTTCGTCGCGGAAGACGGCGGTCACGAACACGATCGGCGTGTCGCGCGTGCGGGGGTGCTCGCGGATCAGGCGAGCGGTCTCATAGCCGTCCATCCCGGGCATATGCAGGTCGAGCAGAATGACCGCGAACTCCTGCTTCAACAGCAGACGCAACGCCTCCTCGCCTGAGCGGGCGACCACAATCTCATGGCCCAGGATCTCGAGCGCCTCCCTCGCGGCGAAGGCGTTGCGTTCGTCATCATCAACGACCAGCACTCGGGCCTTGAGCGGATCCGGGGCCTTTCGCGTTCGGGGGGTGGCCATCAGACGGCAGCCGTCTCGGCGGCCATGATCCGGTGGGCCTCGGTCCGCTGGATAGACACCCGCATTACGGAGATCAGATAGTCGATGTCCACGGGCTTGGAGACATAGTCCGACGCCCCGGCCTCGATGCATTTCAACCGGTCGCCCTTCATGGCCTTGGCCGTTACGGCGATGATCGGCAGGTTCGCGTAGCGGGCCATGGAGCGGATTTCGCGGATGGTCTCGTAGCCGTCCATGTCCGGCATCATGATATCGACGAGCACGATGTCGATCTCCGGGTGCTGTGCCAGCAGATCCAGCCCCGCCCTTCCACTCTCCGCATAATGCAGGCCGACCCCGAACTCCTCGAGGGCGCTGGCCATCGAGAAAATGTTCCGGATGTCGTCATCGATCACGAGTGTCGTGCGACCCGTCAGAATCGCGTCGTGGCGGCGCGTCTGGGCCAGAGTCGCACGGACCGTGTCCGACAGCCGGTCGACGGGTTCGTGCAGAAGGAGCGTCGCCTGTTCAAGCAACTGTTCCGGCGTTCTGGCCAGCCGGGCCTCGCCGGAGAACACCGCAAGTCGCAGCCTGCGCTCGTCTGCCGCGCTCAGGGTAGAGACGGCATAGACGACGGCGGCGCGTTCAAGCGCAGTCAGCGCTCGAACAATGTCTTCGGCCGGGGCGCTGGCCGCATCGAAGATGACGCTGTCGGCAGGCTTGACCTTGACCTTGGCCAGTCCCTTCAGGGTCTCAACCCGGGTAAGCGAACCGAATGCAGTCTTGAGCGCGCTTGTGGCCGCACTCGCCGGGCCGACAAAGATCAACCGTCGGTTAGATGCGGCCACGAAGCTCCGGACCTGGGCGAGGGTTGCAACAACCTCCTCCCGCTCAACGGGCTTGGGCGTGAAGGCGAAGGCGCCGATCGCGAGGCCGAGCCCGGCCTGGTCATCTGCCGAGATCACATGGACCGGGATGTGTCTGGTTTCCGGAGCCCGCTTCAACAGATCCAGGAGGGCCAGTCCGTCCATGTCCGGCAGGCCCACATCCAGCATGATCGCCTGGGGCGTGTAGCGACGCGCGAGCGACGCGGCCGC
Organism: Brevundimonas sp.; assembly: GCF_031082345.1. Taxonomy (GTDB): domain Bacteria; phylum Pseudomonadota; class Alphaproteobacteria; order Caulobacterales; family Caulobacteraceae; genus Brevundimonas. Next base: position 5,649 of record NZ_JAVHLH010000130.1, read on the forward strand.
CACGCCTTCGCGGGTTATGACGCCCTTGAAGCCGCAATCCCGAATAAGGGCGAGCAGAATGCCGCCGAACCGGGGATCGTCCTCGACGATCAGGATGACCGGGTCGCCCGGGCCGATATCGTCGCGGTCGTCGCTGACCGCCTCGGCGACCTCGACCTCGTGCTCGATGGGCTGGGTGCGGACAACGACGGATTTGGACTCGCCTCCGGCGCTGACGGTCGGCGCCGCGGCGCTGAACTGGAGCGGGAGGTAGAGGGTAAAGGTCGAGCCCTGGTCCGGTACGCTCTCCACCCGCAGTTCGCCGCCGAGCGTTCGCGTGATCTCGCGGCTGATCGAGAGCCCCAGCCCCGTTCCGCCATATTTTCGGCTCGTGGTCCCATCGGCCTGCTGGAAGGCTTCAAAGATGATCCGCTGCTTGTCCTCGGGAATGCCGATGCCGCTGTCCCGCACCGAGAAGGCGACGACCTGACTGGCCGCGGCCAGTTGCTCGTTGCCGGCGCTCCAGCCCGCTTCGGCCCGCGCCATCTTGAATTCAACACCGCCCGACGCCGTGAATTTGAAGGCGTTTGAAAGCAGATTCTTGATGACCTGCTGCAGGCGCTTGTCGTCGGTGTAGATGGACTGCGGCAGGTCGGCGTCGAGGTTGATCGTGAAGTCGAGCCGCTTGTCCTGGGCGATCTGGGCGAAGGTGCGCTCCATCTGGTCGCGCAGGGAGGCGAAGCTGGTCTCGCCGATATCCAGCGTGACGGTCCCGGACTCGATCTTCGACAGGTCCAGGATGTCGTTGATGAGACCCAGCAGGTCGGAGCCGGCGGCGTGGATGTTCTTTGCGAACTCGACCTGTTTGATCGTCAGATTGCCCTGGGTGTTCTCGCTGAGCATCTTCGACAGGATGAGCAGGCTGTTCAGGGGCGTGCGCAGCTCGTGGCTCATATTGGCGAGGAACTCGGACTTGTATTTGGAGGTCAGCGCCAGCTGCTCGGCCTTCTCCTCGAGGGCGAAGCGGGCCTGTTCGACCTCGATGTTCTTGGCCTCGACCTGCTTGTTCTGGGCCGACAGGAGCTGGGCCTTGTCCTCGAGCTCCGCGTTTGATTGCTGGAGCTCCTCCTGTTTGGCCCGCAGCAACTCCTCGGACTGACGCAGTGAGGCGGCCTGCTGCTCCAGCCGGTCGTTGGTGGTCTTCAGCTCCTCCTGCTGCGCCTGAAGCTCGGCGGTCAGCAGCTGCGACTGGCTCAGCAGACCCTCGGTCCGCATGTTGGCTGCGATGGTGCTCAGCACGATGCCGACCGACTCCATCAGCTGGCTGAGGAACGACTGGTGGGTCTCCGAGAACTCGCCGAAGGTGGCCAGTTCGATCACCGCCTTGACCTCGCCCTCGAACAGCGCCGGCAGGATGATGATGTTCATCGGCGCCGCGCCGCCCAGCCCCGAGCCGATCTGGACATAGTCCTTGGGCACATTGGTCAGGACGATGCGCTCCTTCTCCTTGGCGCACTGACCAATCAGGCTCTGACCGAGGCGGAAGGTCGGCGACAACTGCTCGCGCTCGGTCGAGGCGTAGGAGGCGGCCAGCACCAGCACCGGCTCTTCCTCGGCGTCCTTGTCGGCGACATAGAAGACGGCGTGCTGGGCATTGATCAGCGGGGCCAGTTCCGACAGCACCATGTTGGACACCGTGGCCAGGTCGCGCTCGCCCTGCAGCATGCGGGTGAACCGGGCCAGGTTGGTCTTCAACCAGTCCTGCTCGGTGTTCTTCAGCGTCTGATCCTTCAGATTGCGGATCATCTCGTTGATGTTGTCCTTCAGCGCCGCGACCTCGCCGGAGGCCTCAACGGTGATGGAGCGCGTCAGCTCGCCCTTGGTGACCGCGGTCGACACCTCGGCGATGGCGCGGACCTGGGTGGTCAGGTTGCCGGCCAGCTGGTTGACGTTGTCGGTCAGGTCGCGCCACAGGCCGGCGGCCCCGGGCACCCGCGCCTGACCGCCCAGCTTGCCCTCGATGCCCACCTCGCGGGCCACGTTGGTGACCTGGTCGGCGAAGATGGCCAGGGTCTCGATCATGCCGTTGATGGTGTCGGCCAGCGAGGCGATCTCGCCCTTGGCGTTCAACGTCAACTTGCGCTTCAGGTCGCCGTTGGCCACCGCGGTCACGACCTCGGCGATGCCACGCACCTGTCCCGTCAGGTTGGCGGCCATCGAGTTCACGTTATCGGTCAGGTCCTTCCACGTGCCGCCGACGCCGGGCACCTGCGCCTGCCCGCCCAGCTTGCCCTCGGTGCCGACCTCGCGCGCGACGCGGGTGACCTCGGAGG
>NZ_JAVHLH010000131.1 GCF_031082345.1 Brevundimonas sp.
TGGCGCCCCGACCGGCGGCGACAGGGCCGGGAGTTCTGCGACCTGTGCGGCGCGCGCCGCGCCGCGCCCTCGTCCGACTGACGCCGCGCCTTCGCCGCTTCGGTCCGCGGCGACCTTCGTTTCCATCAAGCGCCGCGGCGAGTTCCCGCCCAAAACAAAACCGGCCGGGGTCGCCCCCGGCCGGTTCGTTCGTTCCGCCCTGCGGCGGAGCGATCAGTACTTGAAGCGCAGGGTGGCGCCGTAGGTGCGCGGCGCACCCAGGAAGGCGTCGTAGGTCTGGCTGTCCAGCGCCGGGTTGTAGTAGGTGCCGTTCGGCTGGATCGTGCTCTGGAACGCCGAGCCTTGCAGCGGGGCGTTATAGGCGACCTGGATGTACTCCTCGTCGGTCAGGTTCTGGACCCAGAACTCGGCCGTCCAGCGCTCATCGACGCTGCCCAGAAGGAAGCGGCCGTTCAGCGTGGCGAAGGCGTCCTGCTGCTTGGCGGGCAGCAGGTCGGAGCCGGTGTTGTACTCCGTCATGTACTTGCCGGCGAGGCTGAAGCCCACGCGCAGGTCGTCGCGGACATTGCGGTCGAAGTTGATCGCCAGGGTGCCCGACCATTCCGGAGCGAACGAGGCGGTCGCGCCGGGCAGCAGCGACAGCTGCGGGAAGTTGCCGGGGCTGGCGAGGTCGGCGGCGGTGAAGGCGCCGTACTCCGCCTCGGTCCAGGTGACGCCGCCCTGGAAGGTCAGGCCTTCGACCGGCGAGAACCACAGGAAGTCGGCGTCGACGCCGCGCGAGGTCAGCTCGGGGATCGACTCCACCACGAAGGCGGTGCCGAGGAAGGTGTTGAGCTGGAAGTTGTCGAACGTCTGGTCGAAGTAGGTGGCGTTCAGCAGCAGGCTGCGGTCCAGCAGCGTCATCTTGGCGCCGATCTCGTAGCTGTCCACGACTTCGGACGGGAACAGGGTCGAGGCCACCGGCGTGATGCCCGCCTGCACCCGGTCGAGGTTGTAGCCGAAGCTCTTGTAGCCGCGGGCGTACGACACATAGGTCAGGATGGACGGGTTCAGACGGTAGGACGCCTTGATGGTGCCGCTGAGCTCGCTGTCGTCGAAGTCCTCATCGACCGAGCGGTTGTTGAAGGCGATGTTGGACCACGGAAGGCAGAAGTTGCCGAGAACCGTGGGGGTGTTGGCGCCGAGCACGGCGCCGATGGCCGCGGCGTTGGCGAGCGCGGCGCCGCAGGTCGCGCCGTTGCCGTTGGTGTTGGTCTGCTGCCCGCGGAGCGTCTTCTCGTCCATGGTGTAGCGCAGGCCGAGGGTCACATCGAACGCGTCGGTGACGTGCCAGGTGTTGTTGGTGAACAGGGCGACCGAGGTCGATCCCTGCTCGTAGCGGTCCTCGAAGCCCTGGCCGACGATGAAGCCCGGGCCGCCGCCGCCGATGGCGCCGCCGGTGGCCAGGCAGGTGCCGAAGCCGACCGGAGTCTGGGCCGCCCGGGTGTAGCAGCCGATGGTGTTCGGGCTGATCGGCAGGGCCGGGTTGGCCGCGTTCAGGCGGGCGCTGAGCAGGAAGGACAGGAACGGGGTGTAGTCGGCCCCGAAATACCAGCTGTCGGTGCGGCCGATGTCCTCGTTGGTCACGAAGGCGCCGACCAGCCAGTCGAGGCTGTCGTTGGCTCCGGCCAGGCGGAACTCCTGGGTCACGTTCTCGACGGAGAAGCCGTAGTCGCCGTCCTGCTCGCGGTAGGCGATGTCGGCGCCGGTGTAGTCGATGTCCTGGCCGAGGCTGGACGTCCACTTACGCCACGAGGACACGGAGGTCAGGGTCGAACCGCCCAGGAACGAGGGCATGTCGAAATTGGCCTCGACCGACCAGCCCTTGTCTTCGACTTCCTGGCCGCTCGAGCGGTTGGCGTAGCCGGTGCGCGAGAACGGCAGCATGCCGAAGCCGGCGGCCGGCGGACGCTGGCCGGGCCCGACGGACAGGGCGTCGATGAACGGATAGGTCGGGCCGGTGCGGATCTGGGTGCCGATGCAGCAGTATTCATCGCGCGACGAATAGTCGGCGATGAAGCGGATCGAGGCGTTGTCGTTGGGCAGCCACAGCAGCTGGCCGCGGACGGTGCCGAAATCCTGGTTGTTGTCGTCGGTTTCGGAGCGCGGGCCGTCACCGGTGTCGATGTCCATGAAGCCGTTGCGCAGGCGGCGGCCGGCGTAGAGGCGGAAGGCCACGGTGTCGCTGATCGGGCCGGTGACCGATCCGGAGACCGCCATGGCGCCGTAGTTGCCGACGGTGGCCTCGGCGTTGAAGCCCGGCGTGAACGACGGGGCCTCGGTGATGATGTTGATGACGCCGGCCGAGGTGTTCTTGCCGAACAGCGTGCCCTGCGGGCCCTTCAGGACCTCGATGCGCTGCAGTTCGCCGAGGTCGCCGAAGCCGACCGAGTTGCGCGAGCGGTAGACGCCGTCGATGACCACGCCGACCGAGCTTTCCAGGCCGGGGTTGTCGCCGACCGTGCCGACGCCGCGGATGCGGGCCGTGGTCGAGGCTTCCGACGAGGTCGAGGTGACCGTCATGCCGGGGGTGAGGATCTGCAGGTCCTTGATGTCGCGGACGCCGGCGTCCTCGAGCACTTCCTGGGACAGGCTGGTGACCACGATCGGCACGTCCTGCAGGTTCTGCTCGCGCTTCTGGGCGGTGACGATGATGTCATCGACCGTGGTGGCGCGGTCCTGACCGTCCTGGGCCGAGGCGGCTCCGGCGAAACCGAAGGCCACGGCGCCGACAACAGCGGCGGACGCAGTAGTGCGAAGAAGGTTGGTAAGGCGCATGGTCGCTCCCCGACAATGGCCGGGGTTCCCGAATGGAACGGGTTGCCGCGGCGTTTCCTGATCCCTGGACCGCGCCCTTCTTGCGGAGCGCGGAAACTCCAGCATTCGGGGTAATCCAAGCCGGACTCCGCCACAAGCATTCGGGGCCTAAGCGGCCTCATTTCGACCATGGCGCAAGCCAGACTGTGACGCAAAAGCGACAGAAACCGATGACGTTAGGTCAATATTCGCCCCTTCTCCGCCAGTATCGCGCGCCGTCCGGGGCGAAATCATCCACGTCGGCGATGGTCGGATGAAGTGCGGACGCCCGGGGGGCGACGCCCGGCCGCGGCCTCCACGGCGATTCTTTCGATAAAATCCCGACCGGGGGGAGAAATCCGCGCCGCCACCCTCTATCAAGACCGCCCGCGCCCCGCCTGACTGACGCTTCCGAGGCCGATTCTTGCTCTTTCTGCTCGCCCTTCTTCCGTTGATCGGGGCCGTCGCGCCGGCCCTCGCCATCCGGCTGGGACGCAACGCCGCCGCGCTCGCGGCCGGCGGCGTGACCCTGACGGCCCTGCTGGTGCTCGCGGGGATGGCGCCGGCGGTGATGGCCGGAGAGACGGTGCGGGCCAGCGTACCGTGGATCCCGGCCCTGGGCCTGGACGCCAGCCTGTTCCTCGATCCGCTGGGCCTGATGTTCGCGGGGATGATCCTGGGCATCGGCCTGCTGGTCATCATCTACGCCCGCTTCTACCTCGCGGCGGCCGACCCGATGGGGCGGTTCTTCACCTATCTGCTGCTGTTCCAGGGGGCGATGCTGGGCATCGTCCTGTCGGACAATGTGCTGCTGCTGCTGATCTTCTGGGAGCTGACCAGTCTTTCATCGTTCCTGCTGATCGGATTCTGGCGCCATTCGGCCGAGGCGCGGCAGGGAGCGCGGATGGCGCTGTTCGTCACCGGCGGCGGCGGCCTGGCCCTGATCGGCGGGCTGCTGATCCTCGGAAACATCGCCGGCTCGTACGACCTGACGGTGATCCTGCAGCAGAAGGAGGCGATCCAGGCCTCGCCGCTCTACCTGCCGGCCCTGCTGCTGATCCTCGGCGGCTGTTTCACCAAGTCGGCGCAGTTCCCGTTCCACTTCTGGTTGCCGCACGCCATGGCCGCGCCGACGCCGGTCAGCGCCTATCTGCACTCGGCCACCATGGTGAAGGCCGGGGTCTTCATGCTGGCGCGGCTGTGGCCGGTGCTGGCGGGGACCGAGGCCTGGTTCCTGATCGTGGCGACCACCGGCCTGGTGACCATGGTGTTCGCCGCCTGGGTGGCCCTGTTCAAGGACGATCTGAAGGGGCTGCTGGCCTATTCGACGATCAGTCACCTCGGCTTTCTGACCATGCTGTTCGGCCTCGGCACGCCGATGGCGGCGCTGGTCGGGGTGTTCCACATCATCAATCACGCGACCTTCAAGGCCGCCCTGTTCCTGAACGCCGGCATCGTCGACCACGAGGCGGGGACGCGCGATCTGAAGCGCCTCGGCGGCCTGTTCGGCCTGATGCCGATCGCCGGGACGCTGGCGCTGATCGCCGGGCTGTCGATGGCCGGGGTCCCGCCGCTGAACGGCTTCATCTCCAAGGAGATGATGCTGGAGGAGGCGGCGCACACGGTGTGGCTGGGCCAGCCGTGGGTGTTCCCGGTGCTGGCGACGCTGGGGGCGACCCTCTCTGTGGCCTATTCGCTGCGCTACATCGTCCATGTCTATTTCGGGCCGCGCCGCGACGACTATCCGAAGGCCCCGCACGATCCGGGCGTCGGCCTGTGGGGCCCCCCGGCGGTGCTGACGGCGCTGGTCGTGGCCATCGGCCTGGCCCCGGCCCTGTTCGCCGGGCCGCTGGTGGACGCCGTGGCGCAGGCGGTGACCAACGGCGCGGCGCCGCACGTGCATCTGGCGCTGTGGCACGGGGTGACGCCGGCCCTGTTCATGAGCGTGATCGCCATCGCGATCGGCGCCCTGGCGCTGGCGATGCACGGACGGCTGCAGCGGCGGGTCGAGGCCTTGCCGCTGCCCAGGGCCAAGGCCCTGTTTGACGCCGGGGTAAAGGGGGCGACGGCCCTGTCGCGGCGCGGGATCGACGCGCTGCAGAACGGTTCGTTGCAGCGGGCCATGGCGGCCCTGATCGGGACGGCGGTCGTGGTCGGTTTCGCCGGCTTCCTCGGCGCGGATTACGTCGCCGGCGAGCGGCCGGGCGTGCCGGCCTCGCCCGCGGCCGTGGCCGCCTGGATCGCCCTGGTGACGGCCACCGCCCTGGTCGTCCTGTTCCACCGGGCGCGCTACATCTCGCTGATCTACATCGGCATCGTCGGCCTGATCATCTCGCTGGCCTTCGCCCACCTGTCGGCGCCGGACCTGGCCCTGACCCAGATCTCGGTCGAGGTGGTGACCATCCTGCTGATGCTGCTGGCCCTCAACCTGCTGCCCAAGACGACGCCGGCGGAGAGTCGGCCATGGCGGCGGGTGCGCGACGGGGCGCTGGCCTGCGTCGCCGGCCTCGGCGTCGGCGGCGCGGCCTGGGCGGTGATGACCCGGCCGCTGGACAGCATCTCGGACTATTTCTGGGACAACGCCTATTCCGGCGGCGGCGGCACCAATGTCGTCAACGTCATCCTGGTCGACTTCCGCGGCTTCGACACCTTCGGCGAGATCATCGTGCTGGGCATCGCGGCCCTGGGCATCTTCTCCCTGCTCGAGTCCGTCGGCACCGGGGCCAGCGGCCGGCGGGTGGCGGCGTGGAAACCGGATACGGTGCGCTCTCCCGAACACCACCCGATGATGCTGGTCGTCGCCACCCGGCTGCTGCTGCCGCTGGCCGTGGCGGTGGGGCTGTACATCTTCCTCAGAGGCCACAACCAGCCGGGCGGCGGCTTCATCGCCGGGCTGGTGGTCTCGATCGCCATACTGATGCAGTACATGGCCTCGGGCTACAGTTTCGCGGATCAGCGGCTGCGGGCCGATCACCACAGCCTGATCGGCGCCGGGGTGCTGATCGCCGCCGCCACGGGCCTCGGCTCGCTGGCCTTCGGCGCGCCCTTCCTGACCAGCGCCTTCGACTATTTCAGCCTGCCGCTGATCGGCGAGTTCGAGCTGGCCACGGCCATGCTGTTCGACACCGGCGTGGCCCTGACGGTGATCGGCGCGGTCATGCTGGCCCTCGCCCAGCTGTCGCGGGTGGCGCAGAGCGCCGAGAAACAGCCGCCGCCCGAGACCCTTGAGGCGATGGACGTCGATCCCTCCCGCAACCGCCCCGGCGCCGCGTCGACGACGGAGGCGGGCCGATGACCATGGAGCTGCTGATCGCCTCGGCGATCGCCGTCCTGACCGCCGCCGGGGTCTATCTGACGCTGCGCGGGCGGACTTTCCCGGTGGTGCTGGGCCTGGCCTTCCTGTCCTATGCGATCAACCTGTTCCTGTTCGCCATGGGGCGGCTGGTGATCGACCGGCCGCCGATCTACGACAAGGCGGCGGAGGGCTATACCGACCCCCTGCCCCAAGCCCTGGTGCTGACCGCCATCGTCATCGCCTTCGGCATGACCGCCTTCGTGGTGGTGCTGGCGCTGCGGACCTTCCTCGAGACCGGCTCGGACCAGGTCGACGGCCGGCCCGACGGCCCTGAAGACGCGGAGGGCGGGTCTTGAACGCCTCCATCTCCCTGCTCGTCGCGGCGGCCGTGGTGCTGCCGGCGGTGGTGGGCGCCGCCAGCGTTCTGATGCTGCGCCACCGGCTGGACGCGTCCCGTCTGGTGTCGCTGGGCGCCTGCCTCGCCCTGGTCGGCATCGCCGCCGCCCTGGTGGTCCACGCCTCGGGCGGGACGACGGAGAGCTACGCCCTCGGAAACTGGCGCGCCCCGTTCGGCATCGTGCTGGTGCTGGACCGGCTGTCGGCGATGATGCTGCTGCTGACCGCGGGGCTGGCCACGGTGGTCATGACCTATGCCGTGGCCACCGGGATGGACCGCAAGGGCTGGCATTTCCATCCCCTGTTCCAGTTCCAGCTGCTGGGGCTGAACGGCGCCTTCCTGACTGGGGACCTGTTCAACCTGTTCGTCTTCTTCGAGGTGCTGCTGATCGCCTCCTACGGCCTGCTGCTGCACGGCCAGGGGCCGATGCGGCTGAAGGCGGGGGTGCAGTATGTGGTCATCAACCTGGTCGGTTCGACCCTGTTCCTGATCGGCGTCGGCCTGCTGTACGGCGTCACCGGGACGCTCAACATGGCCGATCTGGCGGTGAAGGTCGCCGCCGCGCCGGCGGGCGACCAAGGGCTGATCGCCGCCTCGGCCCTGATCCTGACCGTGGTGTTCGCGCTGAAGGCCGCGGTCGTACCACTGCATTTCTGGCTGCCGGGGGCCTATTCGGCGGCCACCGGCGCGGTCGCCGCCCTGTTCGCCATCATGACCAAGGTCGGCGCCTACGCCATCATCCGCACCAGCACGCTGATCTTCGGCGAGGATGCGGGCGCGGCGGCCTTCGTCGCCGGGCCGTGGCTGTTGCCGGCGGCGATCGCCACGACCTTCATCGGCTTCATCGGCCTGTTCGCGGCCCGCGGCCTGCGCGAGATGGCGGCCTGGTCGGTGATCGGCTCGATGGGCATGCTGCTGAGCGCCATTTCCGTGTTCCGCGTCGAGGCCATGGGGCCGGCGCTCTACTATGTGCTGCACTCGACCCTCGCCGGGGCGGCCCTGTTCCTGGTCGCCGACCTGATCGGCAAGCGCCGGGGCGAGCATGGCGACGCCCTGACCCTGGGCCCGCGCTTCCGCCAGTCGGGCCTGCTGTCCGGCCTGTTCTTCCTGACGGCGATCGGGGTCGTCGGCCTGCCGCCCCTGTCCGGCTTCATCGGCAAGCTGCTGATCCTCGACGGGGTGCGCGAGACGCCGGCGGCGGCGTGGATCTGGGGGACCATACTGATCACCACCCTGATCGGGGTGCTGGCCTTTGCGCGGGCGGGCAGCCTGCTGTTCTGGAAGAGCGCCGAGGTCGAGGGCGAGATTCCCACCCGGGCGCTGCGCGGCCGGGTGGTCGGGGTGGCGGCGGCCGGCGG
>NZ_JAVHLH010000132.1 GCF_031082345.1 Brevundimonas sp.
CGCCGCAGCCCCGTTCTGGCGGGCGCGGCGCACGCGCCCGGCCACGGCCAGGATGGTCTGCAAGGCCGCGAGCACGAGGGCGAGGATGAGGGCGAAGGCGCCCGCTTCGACGATCACGGAGCCACCGCCGCGGCGGTGTCGTCGGGACGCCACTCGCCCTTGGCCTTGAGGCTGTCGGCGACCTCGCGCGGCATATAGGTCTCGTCGTGCTTGGCCAGCACCTGGGTGGCGCGGAAGCTGCGGTCGGGCAGGAAGGCCCCCTGGGCCACCACGCCCTCTCCCTCGGCGAACAGGTCGGGCAGGTCGCCGCGATAGATCACGCGGGTGGTGGCCACATTGTCGGTGACGGCGAAGGCGACCTGGCCCGAATCGTCGTGGACCACGCTGCCGGTCTCGACCAGTCCGCCCAGCCGGACGACGCGGCCCGCCGGAGCGTTTTCCGCCGTCGCCTCGGAGGGCGAGAAGAAGAAGGTCACGCTGTCGCGCATGGCGTAGAGCGACAGGCCCACGGCCAGGGCCAGCACCGGCGCCACGGCGGCCACGACCCACAGGCGGCGGCGGGCCTTGGGCGATTTCGGCAGCCAGCTCATGATTCGTCTCCGGCCAGACGGGCCTCCAGCTCGGTCCGGGCGGGGTCTCGCGGGTCCAGCGCGGCGATCAGGGGCGACCACATCTCGCGCGCCATCGCGGTGTCGCCCCGGGCCATGGCCGCGTCGCCGAGGAAATAACGCGCGCCGCCCTGAGCGGGATCAAGCTCGAGCGCCCGGCGGAAGGCCGCCTCGGCGTCGCCGCTGACCGCGCCGTTGTTGGCCCGCGCCAGGCTGACGCCCAGCCGGGTCCAGCCGCCGGCGTCGTCCGGCCGCACCGCCACCGCCCGGCGGAAGGCGGAGACCGCGCCGATCGGATCGCCGGCCTCGAATCGGGCGGCGCCGAGCATGGTCAGGGCCTGATGATCATTGGGGCGTTCCTCGACCACGCGGGCGACCACCGCCGCGACCTGCGGCGGCTGGAGCGTGTCCAGGTGGGTCGCCCATTCGTCGACGCGCCGTTCAAACGCCTGATCGGGCAGGCCCGGGGCGCCGAAGGTCATGTAGAGCCCGACGGTCGCGGCGACGCCGGCGACGATCCCGCCCAGCACCCAGAAGCGGTCGCGGGGTTCGGCGGCGACCGGGGCGGTCTCGCGCCGGGCCGACAGGATGCGGCGGCCGGCCTCGGCCCGCGCTGCGGCCCAGGCCGCGTCGTCGAGCAGTCCGCGCGCCTTCAGGCGATCGAGTTCGTCCAGTTCGACCGAGGCGGTGGCGGGCGTCACCAGCTCGCCCACGTCCGCGCCGCGCCGCGCGCCGGCCAGCACCAGCAGGCCCGCGAGCGCCGACATCAGCGCCGTCATGATCCAGAAAATCGTCATCGCCCCGGCGATGTAGCCGATCAGGCGGCCCGCGACGAGGGCTTCGACCCGCCCTTGCCCGCCCCGGCCACTGCGGCGCGGCGACGCACCGTGCGGGCGGCGTCCCGGGCATCGATCAGATCGAGGCACCGGGCGGCCAGTTCGACCAGGCGCAGGGCGTTGACCTCATCCTTCGCCTCGCCGTCATTCACCGCCAGCAGAGCCTGGTCGGCGTAGTCGGTAAGGCGGTCGGTCAGGGATTCCACGAGAGTCTTGCGATCCGACTCGGCCCCGAAGATCGAGGCCGGACCCCGCACCGCGCCAACCAGTTTCAGCAGATGCCGGACCGCCTGGACGGTTTCGCCCTGGACCGGGGCGGTCAGCTGCGGCGACTTGCGGGTCATGCGGCCGGCGATCGGGACCCGCTCCAGCGGCAGCGCCTTGTCCACGGCCCGGTCGGCGGCGCGGAGGAAGGCGGAGAGCTGGCCGGAGAGGCTGACGCGCGCGTCACGCACCGACTTGCCCCAGACGCTGAGCGGATTGAGGGTCAGGGTCACGTCCAGTTCGCTGAGAACGTTGGCGCACCAGGTCAGGTCCTCGATGACCGGGTCGACGTTGGCGAGGTCCGAGCCGGGCCGGAAGGCCCCGATCCGCGCGACGCGCGTATCGACCCCGGCGATCAGCCTTTCGACGAAGCCGGACAGCTCGGAGGCGCTCAGGAAGCCTTCGCGCCCGGACGAGCACGAGCTCTGGGTGATGATGCGCAGGATCAGGACCGCGTCATCCAGATGCGAGAACAGCATCTCCAGCACCCGTTGGGCCCCGTCGATATGAATCCCCGCGCAATCCTTGATCAGCAGCCGCAGTTCGGCGACCTGGTCGCCGTCAGGCCGTTTCAGCCAGACCTCGATCGAGGGCAGGCCCCGGCGGGCCAGATGGGCCAGATCCAGACAGGCGGCGAGGTCGAACAGGCCCCGCTCGCGGCGCTCCGGTTCAAGATCGGCCGGCCAGATCGTCTCGGGGCGATCGCGCACCGCGGCGGCGGCGGCGAGACAGATGCGGTCGGACACGGCCACGGCGTCCGGCCCCTCCTCGTCCAGCTGCGGCAGCAGGGCGGGCTCGCGCGCCGATCCGGCCTTCCACAGGCGCGGCAGGACGGCCGGCGGAAAGGTCATGGCCTCGATGCCGTCGGCGCGTTGTCTGAACATCGGCAGCAGGGGGGCCATGACGAGACGGCGGCGTTTGCGGTCCTGCACCTCGTCCGCGAGCATGGCGCCGAGCTCCAGCGCCCGCGCGCCCGGAAGGGCGACCGCGGCCGCTGAGAGTTTCACCAGCGTGGCGTCGGGCGACTGCTCGATCAGAGCAGCCAGGGCGACGCGATGGGCGGTGGACAGCCCCGACATTCAGGCACCTCACGACCGGTCAAGCTTCCGGCCGGGGCCATGCTGCCTCGACAGAGTTAACATTGACTATCCGGAACGCCGTTCAGGCCTCGGCGGCGGGCAGTTCCAGCACGACCTTCAGACCGCCCAATTCGCTGTCCGAGAGCGAAATCCGGCCGTCGTAGGCGCGGGTCAGTTCGACCACGATCGACAGGCCGAGGCCAGAGCCCGGCGTGGTCTCGTCCATCCGGGCCCCACGCTGCAGAGCCGCCTCGCGCTGGTCCTCGGGCAGGCCGGGGCCGTCGTCCTCGACCACGACCACCATCTGGCCCAGTCCCGTGGCGCCGGCGGAGACCCGCACGCGGCGCCGGGCCCATTTGCAGGCGTTTTCCATCAGGTTGCCGAGGAGCTCCTGCAGGTCCTGCCGCTCGCCCCGGAACGCCAGGTCCTCGGGCGCACGCCAGTCGATGACCACGCCCTTGTCCTCGAACACCCGCTCCAGCATCACGGCCATCTCGTCGAGCACGGGCTCGATGGGGGTGATCTCTCCCAGCATCTGGGCCCGGGCGGCGGCGCGGGCGCGCCTGAGGTGGTGATCGACCTGGGCCTTCATGACCTCGGTCTGGCGACGCACCATGTCCGGCAAGGGCCCCTTCTTCGACCCGGCCTCCGCGAGCATCACGGACAACGGCGTCTTCAGCGCGTGGGCCAGATTGCCGACGTGGGTCCGCTGGCGCTCGACCGTCTCCTGATTGTGGTCCAGCAGGCGGTTGACCTGTTCGGCGAGCGGCTGGATTTCGAGGGGATAGACGCGGGCGATCCGCGCGGCCCTGCCCTTGCGGACATCGGCGATCTCGTTCCTGAGCGCATAGAGCGGCCGCAGACCGATCCGGACCTGCAGGAAGACCGCGATCACCAGGCCGAGGCCGAGGATCAGCAGGGCGGTCCAGGTGAAGGTGGCGAACTGGCGGGTGTCGTTGTCGATGTTCGAGCGGTCGATGCCGGCCAGGAAGACCACGGGCTGCGTCCGGCCCGGCAGCTGTTTCATGCTCGCCGCCACTCGCAACGGCACGCCCAGGGGCCCCTCCCCGCCGCGGCGCAGGCCGTCCGGGTCGTTGTAGCTGATGGTCGCGCCGCGGGCGGCGGTGAGGCGGGCGGGAAGCTCTGCGGGGATGGACAGGCTCTCGCCCGCCAGAGAGGGAGAGCGAAAGAGGATGCGCAGGCGTCCGTCCGGCCCCGGTTCGGCCACGGCCCAGTATTTGCCGGACAGGGGGCGCAGGGTGCGGTCGTCCCGGACCTCGTCCACGGTCAGGGAGCCGTCGGACGCGGCGTTGGTCGCCACGACCACCTCGTCGATGGTGTCGGACAGGACGGCGCCGAGCCGGCGCAGTGCGGATTCCTGGTACTGGTTGGTCAGAGCCCAGCCGGCCAGGACGAGGGCGACCACGATCCAGGCCGAGGCCAGCCATATCAGGCGCCGTGTGAGGCTTCGTCCCGGGCGCCCGAACCAGCGGCCCCAGTTGCGCGGCTCGTTCGCCGCCGCGGCGTCGACAGGGCCCCCCGCGCCGTCCGTCACGTCTCGTCGTTCTCCCCGGGCAGGGACGTCAGCCGGTAGCCGAGGCCGCGCACCGTCTCGATCCGGTCCGGACCGATCTTCTTGCGCAGGCGGCCGACGAAGACCTCGATGGTGTTGGAATCCCGGTCGAAGTCCTGGTCGTAGAGATGTTCGACCAGTTCGGTGCGGCTGATCACCCGGCCCTGGTGCATCATCAGATAGTGCAGCAGGCGGTATTCGAGGGAGGTGAGGCGCAGGGGTTCGCCGTTGACGGTCGCCCGCGCCGCGCGGGGATCCAGACGCAGGCCGCCGCAGGCCAGGGTGGAGGAGGCGATGCCGGCGGAGCGGCGCAGCAGGGCCCTCAGCCGGGCCAGCAGCTCCTCGGTGTGAAACGGCTTGGTCAGATAGTCGTCGGCGCCGGCGTCAAAGCCCGAGACCTTGTCCGACCAGGCGCCGCGCGCAGTCAGGATAAGCACCGGCGTGGTCTTGCCGTCGCGGCGCCAGCGCTCGAGCACCGACACGCCGTCGATCTTGGGCAGGCCCAGATCCAGCACGACCACGTCGTAGGGCTCGGTGTCGCCGAGGAAATGAGCCTCCTCGCCGTCGGCGGCGTGGTCCACCGCGTAGCCGGCGTCGGACAGCGCGCCCTTCAGCTGGCGCGACAGGTCAACGTCGTCCTCGACTAGCAGCACGCGCATTCAGCGTTCTCCGATCACCCGGCCGGTGCGGCCGTCCACCATGATGTCCGCGACACGGCCGCCGGGATACTCCCAGCGGACCACGATCGTGTCGCCGCGATTGCTGGCGCCGAGGAAGCGGCCGGGCCGACCCGCCGAAGCGCGCTGGACGGCGGCGCCGACGCTGACGCGCGGGGACTCGACGGATTGTTCACGAGAGGGCCGCTCGCGCTGGCCGCCGGACTGGCCGCCGGACTGGCCGCGATCGCCACGGTCCTGCACGCCGCCGCCACCGCCCGTCGCGGCGCGGCGTTCCTGTTGCCTCGCCTCGGCGCGGTCGCCACGATCCTGCGCCGCCGCCGACAGCGGCGCGGCGGCGAGCAGGGCGGCGAGGAGGAAGGCGGGCATCCGGGTCATGGGCGTTGATCTAGGCCCCAGGCTCTGAACGACGGCTGAACGGCGAGTGTAGACATATTTCACCGTAAGCGCGCCTCGCCGACCTCAAAGGAGCGCCCGCGCGGGAGACGCGCATGGATGCGTGGTCATCGACATGAACGCAAGCTGACGCAAGCCGTTCAGGTCGGGCTCAGACGAAAAGTCGTCTTGTCGGCGTCAACGCAGCCAGCCCGGCCGCGTCGAATGCGAAGGATAAGACGATGATGAAGAGAGTCCTCATCCCCGTGCTGGCCATCGCCGCGGCGTCCGTCGCGGTTCCCGTCATCGCCCAGGACCATGGCCGCCAGGATCGTGACCGCTATGAGCGCAACGACCGCGATGATCACGGCCGCTACGAGCGGAATGACCGCGACGACCGCCGCGACCGCGGGGATCGCTACGAGAATCATGGCCGCTGGCAGTCGATCGCCCAGCGCAAATATCAGCTGGACCGCCGCATCGACGTCGGCCTGCGCAACGGCTCGCTGAGCCGCCGGGAAGCCAGCCGGCTGCAGATCCAGCTCAACAGCCTGGTTCGTCTGGAGCGCAACTACATGCGTGGCGGCCTGACCCGCTGGGAGCGCAGCGATCTGGACCGTCGCTACGACCGGCTGGCCGTGCAGGTCCGCGCCGAGCGCCGCGACCGCGACAATCGTCGCTGGTAAGGCCCGACCTTTCCTCCCCGAAAGGCCCGAGGGGCGCCGTCCGAAAGGGCGGCGCCCCTTTCCTATGGCGCGAGGCGCAGCCGGCTCTCGATGACGGTGACGGCCCGTCCGCGCAGCAGGATGCGGTCGCCGCGCACCTCGGTCTCGAGATCGCCGCCGCGGCCCGGGAAGACCTGCCGGAAACGCACCGTCGGCCGCCCCAGCCGGTCGGCGTAGAGGGGACCCAGAATGCAGTGGGCCGAGCCGGTGGCGGGATCCTCATCGACGCCGCAGCCGGGGGCGAAGAAGCGGTCGATCACATCGACGTCGTCGCCCGCGTCGGCCCCGGCGCAGACGATGACCTCGCCGGCCTCCCCGGCCTCGCCCTGCAGGGCGGCCAGGGCGGGAATGTCGGGGCGCAGCGTCCGCACCGTTTCCGCGTCGGCGAGAACGGCGACCAGATAGCGGCCGGCCCAGACCTCGACCGGCTCGACGCCGAGCGCTTCGGCCAGGCCCGGGACCGGCCCGGTGAGGCGCGGCGGATCGGCCGGAAAGTCCATCTCGTAGCCGTCGCCGGCGGGACGCACGACCAGCGGGCCGGAGCGGGTGTCGAAGGTCAGGGCTCCGGCGTCGGCGCCGAGTTCGGTCATCAGCGCATGGGCCGAGGCGAGGGTGGCGTGGCCGCACAGGTCGACCTCGCGCCCCGGGGTGAACCAGCGCAGGCCGAACCGGGCCGGATCGGCGGTGCGCAGCAGGAAGGCGGTCTCGGCCTGGTTGTTCTCCTTCGCCAGCGCCTGCATCCAGTCGTCATCAGGCCAGCGGTCGAACGGCTCAACCACGCAGGCGGGGTTGCCCCGGAAGGGGGCGGCGGCGAAGGCGTCGACGGTCCATTGGCGCATCAGGCGGTCTCCGGCGCGATGATAGTGAGTTCCGGCCAGCGGGCGCGCGCCCGCTCGACCACGCGCGGCCAGTCCCTGGCCACGCCGCGGGTCGGATTGGGCCGGAGGGTCAGGGCGAACACATCTTCCAGCCCCAGCGGCGCCGCCACGCTGATCGTGTCGTCCGGCTCCAGCCGCACCCCCACGGCGAAGGCTGGCGCCACGAACCGCGCGAGGGCTTCGTCGGTGCCGGAAAGCGGCGCGTAGGGCTCGCCGAAATGGGCTGGAAACCAGATCGGCACCCGGGCCTGGTTGCGGACCTCGACCATGTCCCGGAACGGCGCGTCGAAGGCGGCGGCCACCCGCTTGATGACAACGTCCTCGGCGTCCCAGCTGGTGTCGGGATCGTAGTAGCCGACGTCGTAGTCGCGCACGCCATAGCCCGCCGGCC
Source organism: Brevundimonas sp. (assembly GCF_031082345.1). Lineage (GTDB taxonomy): Bacteria > Pseudomonadota > Alphaproteobacteria > Caulobacterales > Caulobacteraceae > Brevundimonas. Next base: position 7,407 of record NZ_JAVHLH010000132.1, read on the forward strand.
GTCCGGTCAGGGCGTTCCAGACGCATTGGTAGACGGCGCCGGAAAAGATTCGCCAGTCGGGCAAGCCCTGATCGCGCACGCCCTCAAGCACGTGCATCAGGCCGGGGTCGGCGCGGACGATGGCGGCGAGGCGGGTCTCCAGGTCGCTCATCGCGCGTCTCTCAACGGCCAGCCGTGGTCCAGCGGGCCGTGGCCCTGCCCCAGCCCGGGGGCCCGGCGGATGGCCTCGGCGACATAGGCCCAGGCCTCGGCGACGGCGGCTTCGAGCGGCAGGCCCTTGGCCAGTCCGGCGGCGCAGGCGCTGGCGAGGGTGCAGCCGGTGCCGTGGGTGTGGCGGGTGTCCAGGCGCTCGCCCTCGAAG
>NZ_JAVHLH010000133.1 GCF_031082345.1 Brevundimonas sp.
GTCGAAAATGAATCCGGAGCGCTGGAGTCAAATAATTATTGATGAAGTTCTCGAATGGACGATGTTTTCCAACGACGATATTTAGAACTATTTTCGTTTTCTAAATCTCAAATACAGGCAGGATCGTCCGCTAGTTGGCTGCGACCCTGCTAGCGACCAGTTCCACCCCCCTACCTTCCCTTCCGGAACGCCTCCGCCTTCTCCGCCGCCGCGTCGGCCCGCCAGCGCTTCGGCGCGGACTTGTCGACCGTCTCCCCCTCGGCGGTCAGCACCTCATTGGCGAACTCGAGGTCCATCAGCTTCATGCGCTTGATCTCGTCGCGCAGGCGGGCGGCTTCCTCGAATTCGAGGTTGGCGGCGGCGTTGCGCATGCGGCCTTCGAGGTCCTTGAGGGCGGCCTGGAAATTGCTGCCCACGAAGGGTTTGGACGCCTCGGCCACGCCCGGGGCCGTGAGCTTGTCGAGGGCGCGGGACTCATAGGGGCTGGCCATGATCTCGCGGATGTCGCGCTTGACCGACTCCGGGGTGATGCCGTGTTCGGCGTTGTAGGCCTCCTGCTTCTCGCGGCGGCGGTTGGTCTCGGCGATGGCGCGCTCCATCGAGCCGGTCATGCGGTCGGCGTAGAGGATGACGCGGCCGTCGACGTTGCGGGCGGCGCGGCCGATGGTCTGGATCAGCGAGGTCTCGGAGCGCAGGAAGCCCTCCTTGTCGGCGTCGAGGATGGCGACCAGGCCGCACTCGGGGATGTCGAGGCCCTCGCGCAGCAGGTTGATGCCGATCAGGACGTCGAAGGCGCCCATGCGCAGGTCGCGCAGGATCTCGATCCGCTCGAGGGTGTCGACGTCGGAGTGCATGTAGCGGACGCGGACGCCCTGTTCGTGCATGTATTCGGTCAGGTCCTCGGCCATCTTCTTGGTCAGGACGGTGACGAGCGAGCGGTAGCCGTTGCGGGCGACCTGTTTGACCTCGTCGATGACGTCGTCGACCTGGTTGCGGGTGTCCCCGCTGACCGGGCGGATCTCGACCGGGGGGTCGATCAGGCCGGTGGGGCGGATGACCTGTTCGGTGAAGACGCCGCCGGTGCGCTCCATCTCCCACGGGCCGGGGGTGGCGGAGACGAAGACGGTCTGGGGGCGCATGGCGTCCCATTCGTCGAACTTGAGCGGGCGGTTGTCGATGCAGCTGGGCAGGCGGAAGCCGTATTCGGCCAGGGTGGATTTGCGGCGGTAGTCGCCGCGGTACATGCCGCTGATCTGGCCGACGGTGACGTGGCTCTCGTCGACGAACAGCAGGGCGTTGTCGGGGATGTATTCGAAGAAGGTGGGCGGCGGCTCGCCCGGGGCGCGGCCGGTCAGCCAGCGGCTGTAGTTCTCGATGCCGGCGCAGGAGCCGGTGGCCTCCATCATCTCCAGATCGAAGCGCACGCGTTGCTCGAGGCGCTGGGCCTCCAGCAGCTTGCCGTTCTCGACCATCCAGTCGAGCGTCTCCTTGAGCTCGGCCTTGATGCCGGTGATGGCCTGGTTGAGCGAGGGTCTGGGGGTGACGTAGTGGCTGGCGGCGTAGACGGTGATCTCGGTCAGGTCGGCGGTCTTCTTGCCGGTCAGGGGGTCGAACTCCTGGATGGATTCCAGCTCGTCGCCGAACAGCTGGATGCGCCAGGCGCGGTCTTCCTGGTGGACGGGGAAGATCTCGATGGTGTCGCCGCGCTTGCGGAACATGCCGCGCTCGAAGGCGGCGTCGTTGCGCTTGTACTGCAGGGCGATCAGGTCGGCGCGGAGCTTGGACTCGTCGATCTGGTCGCCGACCTTCAGGGTGAAGGTCATGGCGGTGTAGGTCTCGACCGAGCCGATGCCGTAGATGCAGCTGACGCTGGCCACGACGATGACGTCGTCGCGCTCCAGGATCGCCCGCGTCGCCGAGTGGCGCATGCGGTCGATCTGCTCGTTCACCGAGCTGTCCTTCTCGATGTAGGTGTCCGACTTCGGGACGTAGGCTTCCGGTTGATAGTAGTCGTAGTAGCTGACGAAATACTCGACGGCGTTGTCGGGGAAGAAGCTCTTGAACTCGGAATAGAGCTGGGCGGCGAGGGTCTTGTTGGGGGCGAGGATCAGGGCCGGGCGCTGGGTCGCCTCGATGACCTTGGCCATGGTGAAGGTCTTGCCCGAGCCGGTGACGCCGAGCAGGACCTGATCGCGCTCGCCGGTGTTCGCCGTGGCCACGAGCTCGGCGATGGCGGCGGGCTGGTCGCCGGCGGGGGTGTATCGGGTCTCGAGCCGGAAGGGGATGTGCTTGCGGCCGGCGGGACGGTCGGGGCGGTGCGGGGTCCAGTCGGCTGGGGCGCCGGGGGCCTCTTCCGGCGTCAGGCGCGGGCCGGTGACCGGGGCGAACATCGGGGCGCGGTTCTTCGCCGCCGCCGGGTCGAAGAGGAACGGCGCCGGGGCCTCCGCCAGGCCCGACTGGCCGGGGACATGGACGGGCTTGCCGGATTTGCTGGGAGAACGGGCCATGAACGCCAAGGTAGGGTGCGGGGCGGCAGGCGGCTAGAGGGCGCGCCGCCCCGCGGGCGTCAGACGCCGCGCAGCAGGACGCCGGCGGTCAGGACGGCGAAGGCGACGGCCAGGGTGTTGAAGACGTGCTCGCTGACCACCGGGATGTCGACGCCGGCGTACTGGACCAGCATGGCCAGGACGGCGAGGATCACGGCGATGGCGAACAGGGGCACGGACGGAGCCGTGAGCGGAAGACCGGCGCGACGAAGGGCCATGGGAGCATCCTGATGCGTGACGCGGCGAGATGCGGCGGTCGAGCTTCGCCATAACGCGGGGCCCGACCGCTCGTTCCGTCAGAAGCGGAGCCGCACCCCGGCCATGGCCAGACGCGGGGCGCCGGGGCGGGCGCCGGCCGGGGACAAGGCCGCGGTATAGACCTCGTCGGTGACGTTCTGGACGCTGGCGAACAACGCCGCCCGGTCGGTGAGCTCGACCGTGGCGGCGAGGTCGACGAGGGTGCGGGCGTCGATCCGGTCGCCGGCGGCGATCGGCCCGGAGCCGGCCGAGGCGCGGGTCTCGGAGACGCGATTGACGCTGGCGTCGAGGCTCCAGCGGTCGAAGTCGAGACCGGCGTTGAGGGTCAGCTGGTGGCGCGGCAGATAGGGCAGTTCGTCGCCCGCCGCGACCACGCCCCAGGGGTCATAGTCCGAGCTGAAGCTCGTCTGGAACTCGCCGTCGCTGAGGGTGTAGACCAGCGATACCGGTACGCCGAAGCCGCGGCCGAAGGCCTCGCCGGCGTCCCATGAGGCGGTGACCTCGAGACCGCGCACCTCGACCGCACCGCCGGAGAACTGGTCGCCGATGACGCAGCCGCCGCCGGTCGAGGCGGTGCAGCTGCCCAGCAGATTGTCGTAGTCGTTGAGATAGGCGATGGCCTCCAGCGAGACGGCGCCGTCGTAGCGCAGGCCGGCCTCATAGTTCCACGAGGTCTCGGGATCGGCGTCGGAGCCGGGGCCAGGGTTGGCGAAGCCGCGATGGGCCCCGGCGACCAGAAGAATGCTGTCGGTCAGCTGATACGTCGCGCCGACGCCCGGGATCCAGACGTCGAAGCCGGTCTCGACCACGCGGGTCGGGGCGTCGCGTCCGGGCGGGCTGGTCGGATAGTCGATGCGGCGCAGGTCGATGGACTCATAGCGAAGGCCCGGGGTCACCGTCAGGCGACCGGCGCGGAGGGTGTCGCGGACGAAGAAGGCCCAGGCCTCGGCCTCGCCGACCCGGTTGGTCTGGGCCCCGTCGACACCCCGCGTGGTCAGCGTCATGGCGCCGTCGTCCATGCGGTAGACGTCGTCGCGCTGGAACCGATCCTCGCTGTCCTGGTGGTAGCGAGCCGACAGTTCCAGCGCATGGCTGAGGCCGCCCGTATCGAAGCGGGTGGTCACGACCGACTGGATCCCTTCGGAGACATAGGCGCGGTTGTTGTTGCGGACGCGCAGGCCCTGGGCGCCGCTGACCACGCCGGGATCGCCGCGCAGGATGCCGAGGGAGACCGGATGGGCCGCCGGATCGGCCAGCACCGTGGCGATCCCGACCCAGCCGGTCCCGGCGCCGTTGCGCACGTCATTGAGCTTGTACCAGGCGCGGGTCGTGTCGTGACGATAGGCCGTGGTGGTCAGGTTGACCGAGGGGGAGACGTCGAGGCTGTGGGTCAGCTGAAGGGTGTCATGGTCGACATTCATGACGTCGACCTGGCTGCCGGCGTAGCGACGGTAGGGATCGGCGGCGAAGTCGGCGAGGGTGAGGCCGAGATAGGTTTCGTCCGAGCGCTCGGTCAGGGTCTGGTATTTGAGGGACAGGGCCTGGGCCATGCCAGCGCCCGGCGCGGTGCGCAGGCCGAGCCGGAAGACGGCGTCATCGATATCGAAGCCGGTGGAGCCCCCATTGTCGAGGCGTTTGAAACCGTCCGACTGTTCATGCAGGAGCTCGATCTGGCCGCCGACCTGCCAGTCGGGCCCGGCCTCGATCCAGCCGCCGATCGCCCCATGGGCGCGGACGCCGCCGAAATCTCCGCCCACCAGGCTGGCCCGTCCGGCCAGGCCCTCGCCCGCGCCGCCGCCGATCGGGGTCGAGGTCAGGTTGACGGAGCCGCCCGTGGTCAGGGGGCCGTATTTGATCGCCCCGGGGCCCTTGGTGACCTCGACGCCGGTCATGCGGGCGAGGCGGGGGAAATAGTAGGCCGCGGGCGCAGCATAAGGCGCCGGGGCGATGAGGACGCCATCCTCCATCAAGGCGACCCGCGCCGAGCGATCGGTCCCGGAGCCGCGGATGCCGATATTGGGCCGCAGGCCGAAGCCGTCCTCTTCCTGGAGCACCACGCCCGGGGCCTGGCGGAGGACGCGATTGACGTCGGAATAGGCGAAGGTCTCGAGCGCCGCCTCGTCCAGATAGGTGGCCGAGCCGCCGACGGCCCGAGCCTCGGCGCGCGAGCCGACAACGACGACCGGCCGGAGGACGACCGGATCCTCCCACGTCGGGGTCGGCGCCGCCGCGCGGGGCGGTTCTCCGGCGAGCACCGACGAGGCGGCGGTCGAGACAGCGAGGGCGAGGACTGACGTCAGCGTGCGGTTCAAGGCGAAGGCTCCGGGTCGTGCAAATGCGAGTGACTATCAACGAGCCCTCTCATCTGCCGCCGGCTCCTGCAAGTGCGACCCATTCTTAATATGGCCTCGTGTCCTGCACGCAACAGTCGCGGAGCCGGGCGGAACGGCCGGTCTGATCCGGTCCGAAAACCGCGAGACGATGCCGCGACAGTCGCGCAGGGTTCCGACTCTACGGAACCCCGCCCATGACCGCCTTTCGCGACCTGCACCGATCCGGCCTGCTGATCCTGCCTAACGCCTGGGACGGAGGGTCGGCGGCGCTGATGCGGTCGCTGGGGGCGAAGGCGATCGCCACGACCAGCGCCGGCGTGGCCTGGGCGCTGGGCTGGCCGGACGGAGACGCCCTGCCGGTCGAGCGCGTGGTGCAGGCGACGCGGGATGTGGTTCGGGCGGCGCAGGGGCTGCCGGTCTCGGTCGATTTCGAGGGCGGCTATTCCGATGATCCGGCCGAGGTCGCGGCCTCGGCCCGGACAGTGGTCGAGGCGGGGGCGCAGGGGATCAATATCGAAGACGGCGGCGGCGCGCCCGAGGGGCTGGCGGCCAAGATCGCGGCCATCCGGGCGGCGGTGGGCCCCGAGTTGTTCATCAACGCCCGTTGCGACGTGTGGCTGAGGGGCGTCGGCGAGGCGGGGACGCGCGTGGCCGAGGCGGCGCGGCGGGGCGCGATCTACCGGGCGGCGGGGGCGGACGGGCTGTTCGCGCCCGGGCTGACAGACGAGGCCGGAATCGCGGCGCTGGTCGCGGCGACGGACATGCCGCTGAACCTGCTGGCTTACCCGGGGCTGCCGGAAGCGAAGAGGCTGGAGGCCATGGGCGTAAGGCGGCTGAGCGCCGGGTCGGGTCTGGCCAGCGCCGCCTACGGCCGGGCCGCGGCCCTGGCCCGGGATTTCCTGGTCGATGGAGCGTCAGAGCCGATGATGGCGGGCGGGCTGCCGTGGTCGGAGATGAACGCCCTCATGGCGTGAGGCGCGGCCGGTCAGAGTCCCCGGAACAGGACTCCGGCGCTGAGCACCGCGAAGGCGATCAGCAGGGTCTCGACGACATGGTCGCTGACCCACGGGATGTCGATGCCGAGGAGGCGCGCCAGCACCGCCAGCAGGGCGATGAAGACGGCGGTCCCGAACACCGGCACGGTGGGCGCGGAGAGGGGGATCGCGCCGCGCAGACTGGCCATGACACAGGCTCCTGAACGCGCCGGAGGGTGAGCGCGAACCGGACTGTGCGCCGTGCCGCCAGACCTGGCAATACGACGGCCGGGCCGGGCTCAGCCCGCCTCCTCCTCATCGTCGAGCGGGTCGGGCGGCGTCATCAGATCCTCCGCGGCGTCGTTGACGGGGGGCTCTTTTGGGGAGGGGTCGGCGGGCGGCGGGGCGGACGGGTTCGGCGGGCGCGAACGACCGTGACGGAGGCCGAGGGTTTCCAGCGCGTCCTCGCCCTCGTGGCCGAAGACGCTGCGGATGCGCAGGTCGGTCTGCGGGAAGGGGATCTCGATGCCGGCGTCGTCGAGGGCGTCGGCGATGGCCCAGGTGTAGGCGGCGTGCATGGCGGCGGGCCGTTTGACCGCCTCGCGCGTCGGCCAGACGAGCAGTTCGAAATCCAGCCCGCTCTCGCCGAAGCCGACCAGCCAGACCTGGCTCTTGCGGGTTTCGGTCTCGGGCAGGGTGAAGGGACTGGCGCGGGCCGCCTCCAGCACCGCCTCGCGCACCTCCGAGCGTCTGGCGCCATAGGCGACGGAGAAGGGAATGTGGATGCGGCGGGTGTCGCCCTTGAGCGTCCAGTTGATCACCCGGCCCTCGATGAAGCGCGAGTTGGGGACGAGGATGTTGATGTTGTCGTTGTTGCGGATGCGGGTGGCGCGCGGGCCGATCTCGGCGATGACGCCGCGCACCTCGTCCTCCAGTTCGACATAGTCGCCGACCGAGACCATGCGGTCGAAGATCAGGAACAGGCCGGAGACGAACTCCTTGACCACGCCCTGAAGGCCGAGACCGACGCCGATGCCGATGGCGCCGGCGAACACCGCCAGCGAGGACAGGTTGAGCCCGGCCGCCGACAGGGCCGCGAAGGCGCCGAAGACGATCAGGCCGTAGCTGGCCATCTTCTCCAGCACATACAGGGCGCCGGCGCTGCGGCCGGAGCGCTCGCGCAGCCGGCCCAGGCTGCGGCCGACCAGTCGCGACAGGGCCCAGGCGACCAGGAAGACCACGATCCCGGTCGCCACGCCGCCGAGGGTGACGGGGGCGCCGCCGAGGCGAAACAGGGGATCGGCGTCCAGCGCGATGAAGTCGAACATGGATGGGGAGCGCGTCCGGTACGGTGAAGGTTCCGATCAGGCCGCGGCGACCGGAGCCGAAAACCGCGAGCCCCGGCGGCCGGTCGGGTGCAGTATGGCGTCATGACGCGATCTCCGCCCCCTGCCCTGACCCTGTCGTGGGTGGACAGTCCGATCGGTCCGCTGGCGCTGGCCTGTGACGACGGCGGGGTGCTGCGCGGCCTGTCGTTCGGCGACGGGCTGATCAAGGCGATGCGGCGCGAGTATCCGGCGGCGGCGCTGGCGGACGGCGCGGCCCCGGCGGCCCTGGCGCGCA
>NZ_JAVHLH010000134.1 GCF_031082345.1 Brevundimonas sp.
AGCTCCCCCGTCTCCTCCCTGTCGCGCAGCGATGGGGAGGGGGACCGCGAAGCGGTGGAGGGGCTAGCGGCCGTCCCCCGCTTGCAACGCCCCCGCGAACCGGGCGATGACAGCCCATGCCCACGCTTTCCTGGTTGACCCGCGACGAAGACCTCAAGACCGCCGGCCGCGCGCCCTATCGCCTGTTGCAGGAGGCGCCGGAGCTGGGCCACGGCGACCCGGACACGGGCAATATGCTGATCCAGGGCGACAATCTGGAGGCGCTGAAAAGCCTGCTGCCCTTCTACGCCGGTCAGGTGAAATGCATCTACATCGACCCGCCCTACAACACCGGCTCGGCCTTCGAGCATTACGACGACAGCCTCGAGCACAGCCGCTGGCTGGCGATGATGTGGCCCCGGCTGGAATTATTGCGTGAGCTTCTATCCGAGGACGGTTCGATCTGGGTGTCGATCGATGACAACGAGGGGCACTATCTCAAGGTCGTCATGGACGAGGTCTTCGGGCGGAAGAACTTTATAGGTAATGCAATTTGGGAGAAAGCTGACAGTCCGCGTATGGACGCCGTGACCTTCTCATATCGACACGACAACACGCTGTGCTTTGCCCGGGACGCGGAGAAGCTGACGTGGAATCGGCTCACCGTCGACCAAGCACCCGCTCACTACGACAAGGTCGATGGAGAGGGCCGGCAATACTATCTGAAGCCCCTGCGCGCCATGGGAGGACAAGGCGACAGTCATGCCGCCCGCCCGACGCTCTACTACGCGCTTACAGCACCTGACGGCACTGAGGTATTTCCCGTCCGCCAAGACGGATCGGATGGCGCTTGGCGATGGCGTAAAGAGAAGACCGAGGAAGAAAGCGACCGCATCGACTGGATTCAAGGCCGGGCCGGATGGACGCCGTACTATCGAATTTATGCGGACAGCGGATCAGGACGGCCCGCAGAAACTATCTGGCGTCAGGATGAGGTTGGCAGCAACCGGACTTCGAAGGCTGAGATTAAAGCGCTCTTTCCGGACAACTCGCCTTTCGGCACCCCCAAGCCTGAAGGCCTCCTCGAACGGATCATCCATATCGGTAGCAACCCCGGCGACCTCGTCCTCGACTCCTTCCTCGGCTCCGGCACCACCGCCGCCGTCGCCCAGAAGATGGGCCGCCGTTACATCGGCATCGAAATGGGCGGCCACGCCGTTACCCACTGTCAGCCACGCCTGACGAAGGTCGTGGACGGCGAACGGGGCGGCGTCTCGAAGGCCCGCAATTGGACCGGCGGCGGCGGCTTCCGCTTCTGGCGTCTCGGCCCTCCCGTGTTCGACGATGCGGGCCGGCTTACGGCCGACATCGTCTTCAACACGCTGGCCGCCCACGTGTGGTTCAGCGAGATGAACCGGCCCCTCGACCCCGAGGTCAAAGGCCCGCTGCTCGGCGTCCACGGCGACCGCGCCGTCGCCCTGCTCTACAACGGAGTGCTGGGCGACAAACGCCCCGCCGGCGGCAACGTCCTGACCCGCCAGACGCTGGCGATCATCCGCGAAGGACTTCCGTCCGATTTCGACGGCGACCTGATCGTCTATGGCGAACGCAGCGCCCTGACCCCGGCCACCCTTGCGCGCGAGCGGATTGCCTTCCGCCAGACGCCCTATGATGTGAAGGCGCGCCGCTGATGCAGTTGAAACCCTATCAGGACGCCGCGATCACGGTCCTTCGGGACTTTCTCGCCCGGGCGCAGGAAGTCGGCCCGGCCGCCGCCTATGCCGAGATCACGGCCCGCCCCGAAATCCGGGAGCGGCTCGGCCGCTACGCCAAACCCTACACCCCGCCCAAGGGTCTGGAGGACGTGCCCTACGTCTGCGTGCGGCTCCCGACCGGAGGCGGCAAGACGCTGCTGGCCGCCGAGACAGTGCATGTCGCGCGCGACGCGGGCCTGAACCGCGATTATCCGCTGGTGCTGTGGCTGGTCACCTCGACCGCCATCCGCGCCCAGACGGCGGACGCCCTGAACAACCATTGCCACCCCTATCGCGCCGCCCTGAACGAAGCCTTCGGCGGCAATGTGCGGGTGTTCGACATCGCCGACTTCGCCCAGGTCCGGCCGCAGGACCTGGGCGGAAACGCCTGCATCATCGTCGGCACCGTCCAGGCGCTGAAGGTCGAGAACACCGAGGGCCGCAAGGTCTACGCCCACCACGAGGAGATGGAGGCGCATTTCAGCCGTCTGCCGTCGGCCCTGCTGGACGCCCATCCCGATCTGGAGCGTGACGCGGCCGGCAAGGTGAAATTCTCCTTCGCCAACCTGCTGCACCTGAACCGGCCGCTGATGATCGTGGACGAGGCCCACAACGTCGTCACCGGCCTGTCCGACATGATGCGGAAGCGGGTGAACCCCAGCGCCGTGGTCGAGTTCACCGCCACGCCCAAGGGGCGCAGCAACATCCTGTTCAACGCCACGGCCGCCGAGTTGAAGGCCGAGCAGATGATCAAGCTGCCGATCGTGCTTCAGGAGCACGCCAGTTGGCAGGGCGCCGTGGCCGGGGCGGTCGAGAAGCGCGCGGCGCTGGCGAAACTGGCCGAGGCGGACCGCGACTACATCCGCCCGGTCGCCTTGTATCAGGCCGAACCGAGGGACCGCGAGGTGACGGTCGAGGTGCTGAAGCAGCACCTGATCGACGACTGCAATGTGCCGAAAGACCGGATCGTGGTCGCCACGGGCGATCAGCGCGGGCTGGACGGGATCGACCTGCGAGACCCCGCCTGCAAGATCGAGCACGTCATCACGGTTCAGGCGCTGAAGGAGGGCTGGGACTGCCCCTTCGCCTACGTCTTCTGCTCGGTCGCCGGGATCAAGAGCGCCACGGCCGTCGAGCAGTTGCTCGGCCGCGTGCTGCGGATGCCCTATGCGACCCGCCGCAAGGCGGCGGAACTGAACAAGGCCTACGCCCACGTCTCCGAGCCGACCTTCTACGCCGCCGCCACCGCCCTGAAGGACGCCCTGATCGACATGGGCTTCGAGGATGGCGAGGCCGAAGAGGCCATTGAACACCCGGAACTGCCGCTGGGCGAAGGCCTGCTGTTCGAGCCTGTGCCTGAACCGTTCCGCTTCGACTTTCCGGACACGCCCGAGGTGCGGGCCGCCTTCGCCGAAGCGGGCATCGCGCCGACCCCTTCGGCCTCTGGCGGCTTCACGCTGACGGCGGCATCCGTGGCGACGCCCGGCTTGGCCGCCGCCCTTATCAAGGCGGCCCCCACGGCGGCCGCCGCTCTCGCGCCCCGGCTCGCGCAACTCGCGCCTGCGGCGCGCGGCGAGGTCATGCGCGTGCCCCGCCTGATGACCGAGGTGCAGGGCGAGCTGGTTCTGGCCGATCTTGAGGAGCTGTTCGCCCTTCATGACTGGAAACTGGCCGACAAGCCCGCCGAGGTGCCCGGTCTGGTCGACGCCCTGACCGAGACGGTGAACCGCTTCGAGCTCGATGTGCAGGGTGGTCGGGTCGTCTTCGGCCCCAGCGGCGCGACTCTGGAGATGTTCTCCGAGAGCGAGGTCGAGGGCTGGACTCCGCAGTTCCTCACCGCCTGGCTCGATCGCCAGATCGTCGCCTGGGATCTGGCGCAGCCGGATCGAGTCGGCTGGATCAGCGCGGTGGTCACGCGGCTGATCCGCGATCATGACCTGACCGTGCCGACCCTGATGAGGATGAAGTACGTCCTCGCCCGACGGCTGAAGACGCATATCGACGCGTTGCGTGAGGCGGAACGCCGGAGTGTGGCCCAGGAATTCCTCTTCGCGCCTGCGGCGCCCGTTCGGACCTTGGCCAGCGAGACCTTCGAGTTCCGCCTCGGCATGTACGACGATCAGCCCGCCTATCGGGGCGGCGAACGCTTCTCCAACCATTTCCTCGACCGGGTTCCCGCCTTCGATGGAAAGGAGGGCGGGGAAGAAATTCAGTGCGCGCGGATGCTCGACAATCTCAAGGGCGTGAAGTGGTGGGTCCGGAATGTTTCCAAACACCCCAGCTCCTTCGGGCTCCAGACTTCAAAGGACCGCACCTACCCGGACTTCGTCGCCGAACTGGACGACGGCCGGATTTTCGTTGTCGAGTACAAGGGCGCTGATCGATGGGCCGACGCGGCCGAAGATCGGGCCATCGGCGCCGCTTGGGAACGGGCGGGCGGCGGCCTCTACCTGATGGTGGGCAAGCGTGTGGAGGGGCTCGATATGCTGGGCCAGCTGCGCAAGAAGCTGGGACCGTCCTGACCCCCTCACACCTCCTCCTCCCAATCCTCCCCCATTTCCCGCCGCCACCCGCACCCCCGCTCGTGCTGCCGCTGCATCCCCCCGTCCGCGCTCCCCGGCGGCCGCGGCGGCCACAGCGCGCCGGCCTCATCCCAGTAGCGCTCCGCCCAGCCCCCGCTGACCCCGCGGGCGAAGTCCAGGGCCGCCTGTTCGGGGCCCAGCACCCGGGCGCGCCAGCGCAGGGCCGAGGCGGCCCAGCGGTCGCCGAGGTCGTAACCGGGGTCGCTCAGCAGGGCCTCGGCCATTTCCCGGGCGCGCGGCCCCCAATAGGCCTCCAGCCGCCGGGTCTCGGCCTCGCGCCAGGCTTTCATCGCCTCGGGCGAGGGCTCGGGCCGGGGCAGGGGCGGGGCGGCGCGGACGGCGCGGGCCAGCCGCTCGGCGTCGGCGATCAGGCTCGCCGCCGCTTCGGTCCGGCCCTCGTGGAGGGTCCGACCGACGCGGGCCAGCAGGGCCCTCAGCGCCTCGGCCGGGTGTTCGCTGCGCCTGACCGCCTCGGCGTGCTGCGTCCGCGTCCAGCCCTTGCGGGCGGCGCGCTTGCGGATGCCGTTGACCGTCAGATCCAGCCGGGCGGCGATCGAGGCGGCGCTCTCGCCGGCCAGATAGGCCTCCTGCGCCAGGGTCCAGGTCGGCTGGCCGGGAAACCGGCGAATGCGCGGCGGCTTGCTCATGGAGGGAAGCGTAGCGCGCCGATGCGTCAGGATCGGACGTAGGGCGCGCGCATCTATCTTATAGACAACCCCCTGTCCCCCTCTCGTCCCCGTCTGTCCCGCCCCTGTCCCGCCGACAGGGACAAAACCGGCAGGGACAAACCGGGCCATTCCGGACGCGAAAAGGGCCCGGCGTCACCACCGGGCACCTGTTGCCTGCTGCCTGCTGCCTGCTGCCTGGCCTCAGCTGTCCAGGAAGCTCCGCAGCTTCCGGCTCCGGCTCGGATGCTTCAGCTTGCGCAGCGCCTTGGCCTCGATCTGGCGGATGCGTTCGCGGGTGACCGAGAACTGCTGGCCGACCTCTTCCAGGGTGTGGTCGGTGTTCATGCCGATGCCGAAACGCATGCGCAGCACCCGCTCCTCGCGCGGCGTCAGCGACGCCAGCACGCGGGTGGTGGTCTCGCGCAGGTTCGACTGGATGGCCGCGTCGATCGGCAGGACGGCGTTCTTGTCCTCGATGAAGTCGCCCAGGTGGCTGTCTTCCTCGTCGCCGATCGGGGTCTCGAGGCTGATCGGCTCCTTGGCGATCTTCAGCACCTTGCGGACCTTCTCCAGCGGCATGGCCAGCTTTTCGGCCAGCTCCTCCGGGGTCGGCTCGCGGCCGATCTCGTGCAGCATCTGGCGGCTGGTGCGGACGATCTTGTTGATCGTCTCGATCATGTGCACCGGGATGCGGATGGTGCGGGCCTGGTCGGCGATCGAGCGGGTGATGGCCTGACGGATCCACCAGGTGGCGTAGGTCGAGAACTTGTAGCCGCGGCGGTACTCGAACTTGTCGACCGCCTTCATCAGGCCGATGTTGCCTTCCTGAATGAGATCAAGGAATTGCAGGCCGCGGTTGGTGTATTTCTTGGCGATGGAGATGACCAGGCGCAGGTTGGCCTCGACCATTTCCTTCTTGGCCTGACGGGCCTCGCGCTCGCCCTTCTGCACCGTCTGGACGATGCGGCGGTAGTCGTCGATGGGCAGGCCGGCCTCGGTGGCCACGGCGGCGACGTCGCCGCGGATCTGGGCGATCTGGGCCTTTTCATTGTCGCTGAACTTGGTCCAGCGCACGCCCATGTCCTTGACGTTGTCGGCCCAGTTGGGGTCCAGCTCCTTGCCGAAATAGGCCTTGAGGAATTCGGGGCGCGAGATGCCGTAGCTGTCGGCGAGGCGCAGCAGACGGCCTTCCAGCCCCATCAGCCGCTTGTTGATCGCATAGAGCTGCTCGACCAAGGCCTCGATGCGGTTGTTGTTCAACTTCATCGTCTTCAGGCGGCCCGAGATGGTCGCCGTCAGCGTGTCATAGGCCTTCTGGTCCTTGGCGTTCAGGGTCTCGCCCTTCAGCCGCGCCTCGACCAGCTTGTCCTGCAGCTTGCGGAAGCCGCCGAAGTCCGCCGCCACGGCGTCCAGCACCTCCATGACGCCATCGCGCAGCTCCGCCTCCAGCGCCGAGATCGACATCCCGCCGCCATCGTCGAAGTCCTCGTCTTCCTCGTCCTCCTCCTTGTCCGCGTCCGTTTCCTGGGCCTGGGCCGCCTCCTTGGCCTCAGGCGAGCCGGGCACGGGTTGCTGCGGCTGATTGTGCGGCAGGGACGAGGGGTTGAGCACGCCATAGGTGGCGTCCAGGTCGATGACCTCGCGCAGCAGGATGCGGTTGTTGGCCAGCTCGTCGCGCCAGACCATGATGGCCTCGAAGGTCAGGGCGCTCTCGCACAGCCCCGAGATCATCGCGTCGCGGCCGGCCTCGATGCGCTTGGCGATGGCGATCTCGCCCTCGCGGCTGAGCAGCTCGACGCTGCCCATCTCGCGCAGATACATCCGCACGGGGTCGTCGGTGCGGTCGTACGCCGCCTTGGCCGGCGTCTCGGCCACGGAGGTCTCGGCGGTCGCGGCGACCTCGCCGCCCTCGCCTTCCTTCTGCTCGGCTTCTTCCTCGGCCTCGACGACGTTGACGCCCATTTCGGACAGCATCGCCAGCGTGTCCTCGATGGCGTCCGGCGTCACCTCTTCGGACGGCAGAACCTTGTTCAGATCCTCCATCGTCACATAGCCGCGCGCCTTGGCCTGTTTGATGAATTTCTTGACGCCGGCGTCGGTTAGGTCGAGCAGCGGACCGTCGCTCTGGGCTTCGGCTTCCTGCGTCTCGGTCTGCGCACTCATTCAGTCAATCTCCGGATGGAGGGCTGATCAGGCCGTCCACCAATACAACGTGTGGCGAGGTCGTTTGTTACGAACTCGCGCTGTCTTCCCAAATCTCGCCGGTTTTGATCGCGCGACGCAGGACGTCGCGCTCGGCCTTGAGCCGGCGAAACGCCTCGTCCTGCCCCGGCACGCCACGCGCCGAAGTCAGGGCATCCTCCAGCGCCGCCACGCGGGTGAGCGCGTCGAACGCCTGCGACCATCGGATCCGCGCCTCGCCGAGGGGCTTGTCTGCGGCCAGGAAGGGCGCGCCGGACTTTGCCGCCGCCTTCTCGACCTCGTGCATCAAGACGCCATGACCCGATTGCGCCAGATGGCGTCGGAGGGCCGCGGAGTCAAGGTCTTGCCCCGAGAAGCGCAGCCGCACCATCTCCTGCGCCAGCCCATCCAGCGCCGGATCGCCGAAGCCGTGGGCGGCGATGGCCTCGAGATGATCGTCCATCCGCTCGGGGTCGCCGCCGCCCTGGCCCACGGCGCCGCGCCCGTGGACCTGCTGGTCAAGGCCGCGGTCGGCAACGCGATCTTCCTCGTCCTGG
>NZ_JAVHLH010000135.1 GCF_031082345.1 Brevundimonas sp.
ATGGCGGCGGCGATCTCGCGCATCTTGTCGTTGCCGGTCGAGGCCTTCATCAACGCGGCCGTCTGAACCAGTCCGTACAGGACCCCCAGCGCGCCTGCGGCGATGACAAGCCACAGAATATTACTCATGGCGTTTCCAATCCCTGTGTTTCTAGAGGCGCCCGGACCCTTGGCGCGGCGGGCGTTATTCGCCTCTGTCCGCCTTCCGGTCCCCCCGTGCGCACGGACGCGAGTCTGCGTCCCTCGGGAAATGCGGCGGAAACGTGCCAAATGCGTCGGGGTGACGCAACAGGATTGGTGAATGGAGTTCAGCCGGCGCGGACGCCCGTGCGCCGCCGGGGCGCCTGGCTGATGATCTCGACCCGGGTCACAGCCCCGCGTCCGGCGATCGAGGCGGCCGAACGCATCAGGCTGGCGGACAGGGCGGCGGTGTCCAGTCGGGTCCAGTCGTCTTCGATCACGAAGGGGGTGCGATGCCCGGCGCGCACCAGGGCGTCGCGCAAATAGGCCTCTTTCGGGCGCATCGATTCGGGCGTCGCCGCGCCGCCGAGATGGAGACGCAAGGAGACGAAGACGTAGTTGCGGATCCGGCCGCCGGAGATGATCGGCAGACCCACGCCGGCGATGCCGAGGCTCGCGCCGGTGGCCGGCTTGTCCTCGGCGTCGGCCATCGTGGCCGTCGCGAGGGCCGGTACGGCGAGGGAGGCGGCGATCAGGTCACGGCGGCGCATGGCCCCAAGGTGAGGCCGACGCCTTGAGAATTCGTTGTCAGCCGTGGGTGAAGCCGGGCCGGTCGATCGGAATCGGCTGTCCGCCGAACCGGGCGACGATCCCCTGTCCGGCGACGACCCGGCCGATGCGGGTCAGCCGCAGATGGCGACGCTCGGCCTCGCGCCGGAGGGCGGCCTCGTCGGCGGCGCGGGCGGTGAAGGCGATCTCGTAGTCGTCCCCGCCGGTGGCCAGACTTTCCAGCGCCGCCTGTTCGTCCACCCGACCGTCATACCAGGCCTGGGCCGCCGCGGAGCGCGGCACGGTTTCCAGATCGATTTCGACCCGGACCCCGCTCGTTTCGGCGAGATGACCGAGATCGGCGACGAGGCCGTCGGAGACGTCGATGGAGGCGCTGGCGAAATCGCGGATCGCGGCGCTGAACTCGACGCGCGGCGTCGGCGTCCGATACTGCTCCAGCAGGGCGGCGACCCGATCCGGCTGCAGCGACAGCTTGTTCTGGGCCGCCTGCAGCCCCAGCCAGCCGTCGCCGATCGATCCGGTGACGAAGACCAGGTCGTCGACCCGGGCGCCCCCACGGCCGACCGTCCGCCCCCTGGGCGTCCAGCCCAGCAGGGTGATGGAGAAGCTCGCCGGCCCCGGGGTGACGACGGTGTCGCCCCCCAGCAAGGCCACGCCGAACGCCTTCTGGTCCGCCCGCAGCCCGTCGACGAACGTCATCCGCTCGGGCCAGCCGCAGCGTTCCGACCAGTGGCAGGCCAGCAGATAGCCGAACGGCTCGGCCCCCTTGGCGGCCAGGTCCGACAGGTTCACGCGCAGCAGCTTGCGGGCCACGGTGTCGAGCGGGTCGGTCGGCAGGAAGTGGACGCCCTCGACAAGGACGTCCTTGGTCACGACGAGGTCGTGGCCAGGCTTCGAGGGGACCACGGCGACGTCGTCCCGGAGCCCCCGCCCCCATTCAGGGTGGGCGAGAGGCGCGAACAGACGCTGGATGGTCTCGAATTCACCGGCGACGTCGACCGCGGCCATCAGGAGGCGCGGGCGTCTCGCGCCACGCCGTCGAGGGCGGCGTTGACGAATTTCGCCTCGGCGTCGTCGAAGAAGGCCTTGGCCAGTTCGACGTATTCGTCGATCACGATCTCCTTCGGCACGTCCTGGCGTTCGCGCAGCTCCCACGCCCCGGCGCGCAACAGCGCCCGCAGGGTCGAGTCGAGCCGCTCCAGCCGCCAGTTGGAGGCCAGCCGCGCCCTGACCGCCCCGTCGATGTCGCGCTGGCCGCCGACGACGCCCCGGACGATCTCGGCGAACCAGGCTTCGTCCGCCTCGGCGAGGGGCTCGCCTTCGATGTCGGTGTCGAAGCGATGGTTGGAGAATTCGGTGATGACCGTCTCGACCCCCTCCCCGGCCAGTTCCATCTGGTACAGGGCCTGGACGGCGGCGAGGCGCGCCACGGTGCGGGCGCGGCGCTGCCGGCTGGTCAGCTGCGGCTCGGCGCGCTGTTTCTCGGCCTCGGCGAGTTGCTCGAGCACGGACTGGAGGCTGGCGGGTTCGGTCACGACGCCAGTCCTACGCGCAGCCGCTTGCGCAAGGCAATGAGGTCCAGACAGGCGCGCGCCGCCCCGCCGCCCTTGTCGCCCTCGCTGAGCCGGGCCCGGGCCCAGGCCTGGTCCTCGTCCTCGGTCGTCAGGATGCCGTTCCCGATGGCGACGCCCTTGAGCCCGAGCTGCATCAGCGCGGCGGCGGACTGATCGGAGACGATCTCGAAATGATAGGTCTCGCCGCGAATGATGCAGCCCAGGGCGACATAGCCGTCGTAGCGGGGCGCGGTCGGAAAGCGGCCGGCCTCCTCGGCCAGGGCGATGGCGGTCGGGACCTCGAGGGCGCCCGGCACCGAGACGATGTCGAAGTCGGCGCCCTGGGCGCGCAGGGCGTCCTTCGCCCCTTCCAGCAGGGCGTCGGCGAGATCGTCGTAGAAGCGCGCCTCGACGATGAGGACGCGATACGGGTCGCTCACGATTGCTCTTCTCCGTCCATGTCGCGCCAGCCGACGATGCGCAGGCCGTAGCCTTCCAGCGCGGTGGGATTGGGGCGGGTCGAGCTCATCACGATCATGTCGCGGACGCCGAGGTCGAGCAGGATCTGGGCGCCGACGCCGTAGTTGCGCAGGGCGCGGTCGACGGCGGCCGGCTTCTCGACGCCGGCGAGCCGTTCGGCGAGGCCGTGCAGTTCCGGATCGCGGAGGAAGACGGTGACGCCCGGTCCGGCGTGGTCGCTGATCGCCTTCAGGGCCCGCGGCACATAGTTCTGGCGGGCCTCGACATGGCCGAGCAGGTCGGCGGCGAAGTCGACCTGGTGCATGCGCACCAGAGTCGGCTTGCCCGGCTCGATCTTGCCGTGAACCAGGGCCACGTGTTCGACGCCCTCGATGGCGTTGCGGTACAGCATCAGGCGGAACGGCCCGCCGTGGACGCTCTCGAATGGCGTGTCCATGACCCGTTCGACCAGTCGCTCGGTGCGGCGGCGATAGGCGATCAGGTCGGCGATGGTGCCGATCTTCAGCCCGTGCAACTGGGCGAAGGCGACGAGGTCCGGCATCCGGGCCATGGTGCCGTCTTCGTTCATGATCTCGCAGATCACCCCGGCCGGCGTGAGGCCGGCCATGCGCGAGATGTCGACGGCCGCCTCGGTGTGGCCGGTGCGAACCAGCACGCCGCCGTCGCGGGCGACCAGCGGGAAGACGTGGCCCGGCGAGACGATGTCGTCGGCGCCCCGGGTCGGGTCGGCGGCGACCTGCACCGTGCGGGCGCGGTCGGCGGCCGAGATGCCGGTCGTGACCCCCTCCTTCGCCTCGATCGAGACGGTGAAGGCGGTGCCCATGCTCTCGCGGTTCTCGGCCGACATCGGCGGCAGGCGCAGCTGGCGGGCGCGGTCGGCGGTGATGGCGAGGCAGATCAGGCCGCGGGCGTGGCGGGCCATGAAATTGATCTGGTCCGGCGTGGCGAACTGGGCCGGGATGATGACATCGCCCTCGTTCTCGCGATCCTCGGCGTCGACGAGGATGTAGGGCTTGCCGTTGCGGGCGTCCTCGAGAATGTCCTCGATGGGGCTGATCGGGCTGTCGTTCATGTTCGCGGCCAATTGCATCACGCCGTCTCCTGCCACCGCGCGAGGTATCGCGCCAGCATGTCGATCTCGATATTGACCGCATCGCCCGGTTTGAGGCCGCCGAGCGTGGTGGCCCGCCAGGTGTGCGGGATGATGTTGACCTCGAAGCGCCGGCCCTCGACGGCGTTGACGGTCAGGGACACGCCGTCGACGGTGATCGAGCCCTTGGGCGCGATATAGCGGTGCAGCGGCGCGGGAGCCTCGATATGAACCCGGTGCGAGCCGCCCTCGGGCTCGACGGCGACGACGCGGCCGAGGCCGTCGACGTGGCCGGAGACGATGTGGCCGCCCAGTTCGTCGCCGAGCTTCGCGGCGCGCTCCAGATTGACCCTGTGACCTTCAGCCCAGTCGCCCAGGGTGGTCTTCGACAGGGTCTCGCCGGAGACCTCGACGGCGAACCAGCCGGGGCCCTTCTCGGTCACCGTCAGGCAGCAGCCGGCGTGGCTTATCGAGGCGCCGAGATCGATGCCGGCGGTGTCGAAGGCCGTTTCGATCTCATAGCGGCGGTCGCGCTCGGTTGGCCGGACCGAGCGGACCCGGCCGACGTCGGTGACGATGCCGGTGAACATCAGCGCGCCCCCGGGGTAGACTCTGATCCGGAAAAAAAGGAGTCGATCTCGTCTACCTCGTCTACCTCGTCGCCGCCGGAATGCGACGCCGGGCCCGCACTATGGCGCCGCCCTGCGTCAAGATCGGACGCACGCCGGAAGGGTCTAGCGGACGGCGTCATAGCGTTCCCAAAGATCGTCGCCGACAGGTTCGGCCGACACCCGCCGGAACTGGGGGGCGGCGGCCAGGTTTTCAAGCGCCAGCGCGGCCACGCAGGGTCGCCCCTCGGCCCCGAGAAGGATCGGCGCGCGGAACCATTCGAGACGGTCGACCAGTCCGGCGCGCAGGAAGGAGGCGGCGACCTGTCCGCCGCCCTCGACCAGGACCGAGGCGACGCCCTTGCGGCGCAGGGCCGCGAGCGCCGCGGCCGGCGTCGGGCGCCCGCCCTCGCTGTCGACCTGTTCGACGACGGCGGTTCCGATGGCGGCCGGCGTGACGGCGGTGAGGATGAGGGTGTCGCCGCCAACGGCCAGCTTCGCCGTCGCCGGGGTCCGCAGCCGGCTGTCGAGGACGACGCGCAGCGGCTGGTCGACGGGGCGGCCGGGCAGGCGCGCGGTCAGCTCGGGATCGTCCGCCAGCACGGTCTCGACCCCGACCAGAACGGCGTCATGGGCCGCGCGCAGACGGTGTCCCTCGAGCCGCGCCGCCTCGCCGGTGATCCATTTCGACTCGCCGGAGGCCGTGGCGATCCGCCCGTCGAGGGAGGTCGCCAGTTTCAGGGTGACGCGCGGGCGCATCAGCTCCGGCCGGATCCGTCGTCGTCCTGCCCCTCGTTGAGCCCCTCCGCGCCGAGGAAACGGGCGAAATCGCCGGTGTGGCGGAAGTCCTTGTAGACCGAGGCGTAGCGGACATAGGCGACCTCATCGACCGACTTCAGCGCCTTCATGATGAAGTCGCCGACGGTCGAGGACGGGATCTCGGTCTCGCCGAGGCTTTCCAGCTGGCGGACGATGCGGCTGACCAGCTGCTCGATCTGCTCCGGCTGCACCGGACGCTTGCGCAGGGCGATGCCCAGCGATCGCTCCAGCTTGTCGCGGTCGAAGGGGGTGCGGCGGCCGTTGCGCTTGAGGATCATCAGCTCGCGCAGCTGGACCCGTTCGAAGGTGGTGAAACGCCCGCTGCACTGCGGGCAGGACCGGCGGCGACGGATGGCGGCGCCGTCGTCGGACGGGCGGCTGTCCTTCACCTGGGTATCCTGATTTCCGCAGAAGGGGCATTTCATCAGGTGGTTATCCGTATATCGGGAAGCGACGCGTGAGCTCGCGCACCTCGCCCGCGACCCGTTGCGAGACCCCGGCGTCGGCCTCGTCCGTGCCCTTCATCGAGTCGATGACGTCGGCGATCCAGTGGCCGACCTGCTGGAACTCGCCGACGCCGAAGCCGCGGGTGGTGCCGGCCGGGGTGCCGAGACGGACGCCCGAGGTGACGGTGAAGGGGGCGGTGTCGAAGGGGACGCCGTTCTTGTTGCAGGTCATCAGGGCGTGCTCCATGGCCGCCTCGGTGGCCTTGCCGGTGACGCCCTTGGGCCGCAGATCGACCAGCATCAGGTGGCTGTCGGTGCCGCCCGAGACGATGGCCGCGCCGCGCTCGACCAGCACGGCGGCCAGGGCCTGGGCGTTGTCGACGACCTGCCGCGCATAGGCCTTGAACTCGGGCTTGAGCGCCTCGCCGAAGGCCACGGCCTTGGCGGCGATGACGTGCTCCAGCGGTCCGCCCTGCAGGCCAGGGAAGACGGCCGAGTTGATCTTCTTGCCCAGCTCGACGTCATTCGACAGCACCATGCCGCCACGCGGGCCGCGCAGGGTCTTGTGCGTGGTGGTGGTGACGACGTGGGCGTGGGGCAGCGGGTCGGGATAGACGCCGCCGGCGATCAGGCCCGCATAGTGGGCCATGTCGACCATCAGATACGCCCCGACGCTGTCAGCGATCTCGCGGAAGCGTTTGAAGTCGATGTGGCGGCTGTAGGCGCTGGCGCCGGCGAGGATCAGCCTCGGCTTCTCCTTTTCCGCCATTTCAGCGACGTGGTCGTAGTCGATCAGGCAGTCGCTCTCGCGCACCTTGTAGGTCACCGGCCGGAACCATTTGCCGGACTGGTTGGCGGGCGAGCCGTGGGTCAGGTGGCCGCCGGCCGCCAGATCCATGCCCAGGAACGTATCCCCGGGCGTCAGCAGGGCCTGGAACACCGCCTGGTTGGCCTGGGCGCCGGAGTGCGGCTGGACGTTGGCGAAGGCGCAGCCGAACAGCTGTTTGGCGCGCTCGCGGGCGAGGTTCTCGGTGACGTCGACGTATTCGCAGCCGCCATAGTAGCGCCGGCCCGGATAGCCCTCGGCGTATTTGTTGGTCAGGACGGAGCCCTGGGCCTCCAGCACCGCCCTGGAGACGATGTTCTCGGACGCGATCAGCTCGATCTGTTCTTGCTGGCGGCGCAGCTCGCCCTGGATGCCGCCGAAGATGTCGGGATCGGCGTCGGCGAGGGTTTTCGAGAAGAAGGCGTCGTGGGTGAAGGCGGTCACTGCGGGGTCCCCGAACTTGGCGGTTGTTCATTTAGGCCCGGGCGCCGGCAACCACAACATCTTGTGGTCACCGGGTGGCCAGCGCCCGTTTGAGCTTGGCGATGGCGATGCGTTCCAGCCCCTTCGGCTCGGCGGCCGGGCCGAGGGCGGAGACTTCGACGCCGGTGGCCACGTGGATGGCCGAGCATTTCAGATACGGGCCGTTGCGGGTCATCTCGATGATGACCTCGCCGATGTCGGCCTCAGGCGACGGCAGGGAGGCGCGCCACGTTGCAGTGGGTCCACAGCCTGTCCATGGCGCGGACGAGGTCGTCCATCATGGCGTCGGTGTGGTTGGGCGAGGGGGTGAAGCGCAGCCGTTCGGTGCCCTTGGGCACGGTCGGATAGTTGATCGGCTGGACGTAGACGCCGTGCTCCTCCAGCAGCATGTCCGAGATCATCTTGGTGTGGACCGGATCGCCGACGAACACCGGGACGATGTGGCTGACGCTCTCCATCACCGGGATGCCGGCGGCGCGGAAGCGGGCCTTGAGGGCGGCGGCGCGCTCCTGGTGGGCGTCACGCACTTCCGGGTGGGCCTTGAGCCAGCGCACCGAGGCGAGGGCCCCGGCGGTCAAGGCGGGAGGAAGACT
>NZ_JAVHLH010000136.1 GCF_031082345.1 Brevundimonas sp.
GGCCGACGTCCGGCTCGCGCCGGGCATCCTGCTGCAGGCCGGCTGCCTCGCCCGCCTCGGCGCCTCGCGATCCGGCGCCTGCCTGCCGCCCCTGGGTTCGGACGAGACCCTCGTCGCCGCCAGCCCGGACGCGCGCTTCGCGGTCGTCCAGAGCGTTTCGGCGACCGGATCGACCCGCCTGCTGCGCCGCGACCCGAACGGCGACCATCCGCTCGCCGCGCTCAACCTCGCGCTCGACCTGCTGGCCTGGGGCCGGATCGAAGCCGTCACCCACCCCGGGCCGGACGGCCAGGTCCTGACCAGCTGGCTGCTGCTTCCACCGCCGGACCCAGGCGGCGGGAAGGCCCCCGTGGCGGTGGTCCTCTACCCCGGCGCCGCCTACCCCGTTCCGCCCTCCTGGCTCAGGCCCGGCGGAGAGCGGCGGCACATCAATCCGGCCGTCCTGGCCGCCCACGGCTACGCCGTGCTTGTGCCCTCCCTGCCTCGCCCCAGCGGCGACGGTCGGGGGCTGGACGATCTGGCCGCACGGATCGACGCCATCCTCGATCAGGCGGCCCGACAGGCGCCGATCGACCCGGCCCGCGTGGCCCTGATCGGCCACAGCTACGGCGGACACGCCGCCCTGCTGACGGCGGCGCTGAGCGAGCGCTTCCGCGCCGTGGTCGCCTCGGCCGGATACGCCGACCTCTCCCGGGTCTATGCCTTGACGCCGCATTTCCTGGTCTCCCCCGACGACGGGGTGCCGATCAACGCCCTGGCGGGCTGGGCCGAGAGCGGTCAGGGCGCGATCGGCGCCAGCCTGCCCGCGCGACCCGACGCCTATGTCGACAACAGTCCGGTCTACCTCGCCGACGGGATCCGTACGCCCGTCCTGCTGATCGAGGGCGACCTCGATCCGGCCGGCGGCGATGTCCTGTTCGGGGCCCTTTACCGGCTGGGACGCGAGGCCGACCTCGTGATCTATGCAGGCGAAGGCCATGTGTTCGTCAGCCCGGCCAATCTGCGCGACCTCCACGCCCGGATCCTCGCCTGGCTGGACCGATATCTTGAGGCGGCACTGTGATTGAAGGGGGCGGCCAGCTTCCAGTGCTGGTAGCAGTGTGAACCGCCTTGGCCCCCGAGAGACGCGACGACGCTTATAGGCGCGTCGTCGTCCCCGCGAACGGGCCCAAAGCCCTCGCTGGATGTCAGACGCTCGAATCGTTCCGGCCGCGCCGCCGACCGGCCCCTCTGGCGCTTTCCACACCCCATCCTGGGCGCCAGCCAACCCAAAGGTTCTGAGCGGCACATTCAAATCATCCGGCACACTCGATGCAGGTCGCAATCGTGGCGTCCAGCTTTAACCTCGGCAGCGGAATGGGATCACCGCACCCCCCGCAGTAGCCGAAGTCGCCGGTCGCGATCCTTGTCAGCGCAGCGGTGATCATTCGCGCCTCATGCTGTCGTCTGGCTTGGGATGCAAACGCCATCGCCTGGCGCTGCATGGCGTCTACCCGCGATAGCCGCCCGACGCTCTGCTGATCCAGGATCACTGGCTTGCGGTCGTCATCGGACAGCGCCTCCAGCGCCTGAAGCTCAGCGAGCCGAAGCACCAAGGTCTGTTTCAAGCCCTCGATCACCTCGGGGGAAAGGTCATCCATGATTCAGCCTCCTGCCGGGCGCGTCCGGGCCTAGCCACGGAACAGCAAGGCGGGAACGAGACATGACCGAACGACGGCAGTTGTCGTGCTGCCGACGAAGAGCCGCCGGATGGGCGAGTGTCCGTAGGCGCCCATGACCAGCAAGTCTATGCCCGCCTCGCTCACATAGCTTCCGATGACCCCCTCGGCGTCTCCGGGACGCTGTTCGACATGATGGCGGCCTCCCCATGCGGCCAGCCGGTCGCGTGCCCAGCTCAGGTGGCTTGCGTGGTCGCTCTTCGGGTGGCCGACCATCAGCAGGTGGCACTCGAAGCGGCGGAAGGCGGGGTCTGACAGCAGGAAGTCCACGGCCTTGCGGGAACTGGCTCCCCCGTCGAAGGCGATGAGGATTTTTTCGATTGGCTTGAAGGCCCTCGACGCGACGAGAACTGGCAGGGAAGTGGCCCGGATGACCTGTTCGACGGAGCCGCCGAGATGCATCTTTGCGAAATCCGCATGCTCGCCTCGCTTGCCCAGCACGACGACGCGGGCGGTTGTTTCCAGTTCGTGGACGTTGTCCACCAGCCCGCCATGACGAAGGCGCGTGCCGACGTTCGTCACCCCTTGCGCCCGCACCCGCTTCTCCGCCTCGGCGAGAATGACCCGGCCCCGCTCCATGCGCAGCCGCCCGCGGTCTTCATCCAGTCTGGTCAGGCTTTCGAGCAGGTCTTCGGATGCGCCCAGGCCGATGCTCCCGGACATGTCGCGGGGCACAGCGTCAGGCGCGCGATCCAGCACGTGCAGTAACTCGACGTCAGACCCGAGCTGGAGCGCTGCCCAGGCCGCGTGGTCGCAGATGCTGGCCCCGTAGGTCGAGGCGTCGATACAGGCGAGAACCTTGGTCATGGCGGTATCCTCAGTGGCTCAGCAGGCTGTCGAGCGCGCCCGGCTTGTCGTGAATGGCGAACTTGTCGATCATGGTCGCGCTGGCCTCGTTGATCCCCGTCACTTCCACCTCGGTGCCTTCACGCCGGAACTTCAGGATGACCTTGTCGAGAGCGGCGATTGCGGAAACGTCCCAGAAGTGGGCGCGGCTCACGTCAATGCGCACATGATCGACGGCTTCCTTGAAGTCGAACGAGCCGACGAAGGCGTCTGACGAAGCGAAGAATATCTGACCCAGGACGACATAGTCGCGGGAGCGCCCATCGTCGGTCGCTGTCGAGCGAACCGCGACCACACGCGCGACTTTCTGCGCGAAGAATATCCCTGACAGCAAAACCCCGGTGAAAACGCCCTTGGCGAGGTCGTGGGTCGCGACCGTGACGACGACCGTAGCAAGCATCACGAAGCTGGAACTCCTCGGGTATGCGCGGAGGTTCTTGATCGAGCCCCAGTTAAACGTGCCGATCGACACCATGATCATCACCGCCACCAACGCTGGCATCGGGATCTGAGCGACCCAGGTTCCGAGCACGAGGATCATGAACAACAGGAACACGCCCGCCAGCAGTGTCGACAACCGGCCCCTGCCGCCTGATTTCACGTTGATCACGGACTGACCGATCATGGCGCAGCCTGCCATGCCGCCGAAGAAGCCGGCGACGATATTGGCGATGCCCTGGCCCTTGCACTCCCTGTTCTTGTCGCTGGGCGTGTCGGTGAGATCGTCGACGATTGTCGCCGTCATCAGCGACTCCAGCAGGCCCACCAGCATCAGCGTCACCGAATACGGCAGGATGATCATAAGGGTGTCGAGATTGAGCGGGATGTCCGGGATCAGGAACATCGGCAGGGTTGCAGGAAGTTGGCCCATGTCGCCGACAGTCCGGACCTCGATGCCCATGGAGATCGAGAGCGCTGTCAGGACCACGATAGCGACCAGCGGCGAGGGCACCGCCTTGGTGAGGCGCGGCAGCAGGTAGATGATGGCGAGGCCACCTGCGACCATGGCGTAGGTGGGCCAGGCGACGCCCGTCAGCTCCGGCAACTGTGCGAGGAAAATCAGGATCGCCAAGGCGTTGACGAAGCCGGTGACAACCGACTTGGAGACGAACCGCATGAGGGAGCCGAGCTTGATGAAGCCCGCGATGATCTGAAGCACGCCCGTCAGGACCGTGGCGGCCAAGAGGTATTGAAGCCCATGCTCCCGCACGAGCGTCACCATCAGCAGCGCCATGGCCCCCGTCGCCGCCGAGATCATGCCTGGACGCCCACCGGCGAACGCAATCACGACGCAGATGGCGAACGACGCATACAGCCCGACCGCCGGGTCCACGCCAGCGATGATGGAGAAGGCAATGGCCTCCGGGATCAGCGCCAAGGCCACCACGAGGCCCGCCAGAGTGTCTCCCCTGAGATTTCCAAACCAGTTCTGGCGAATGACAGCCAAGTTCATGTGTTAGCTTCTCCCGCGACACGCGCCGCGCTGTCGCCGTGGGCGACCGTTATGTGCAAGCCGGGTCGGTTGACCCGAAGTTCCTGAATGTTCCTACTGTGCTCACATGGACCGCACTGATCCCCTGAAACGAATGTCGGACCGCAGCAGGTGGTGACGACAGGCACCATCAAGTTTGTCGCGCCGACCGGACGCTACGCCATGATCTCGCGTGATGACCGTGAGCCGAAGGTGTTCGTCCACATCAGCGAAGTGCTGGCGGCAGGTGAAACCCGGCTTGAAAAAGGGCAGCGCTTCGAGTTCGAGGTCGGACACGATGGGGATGGCCGCCCGTCGGCGAGCAAGCTGCGGAGGATATGAACGCGCCTTCATCGAAGGTAATCCGTCGCAACGCGCCCGATGGTGTCGCGATAGCGCTCGTCTGCCAGCGGTCGGGTGCACCCGAGGACGAAGCCGACGCCCCCGGTGGCGGCGCGCGGCTTGAAGACGTAGTGATAGAGCGTGGCGGCGGTGACGGATTTGACCGCAACTTGAGCGGACCACAGCGCCGGTTCCGACTTCTCAGACCAGAAGGTGGGCGCCAAGCGAAGGCATGAGGCCAAAGCTGTTTCAAAGGGTAGAGCGAGAACGCCGGAGCCGGTCAGGCGCGACCTCAACTCGCGAAGATGCTGCGGCAACGCGTCATGCTCGGCGCGGCCCAGAACCATGATCGCGGAGTACCCTGGCGCGTCCACTTCAGTCGTATGGCCGTCCCTCGTTCGAACGAGGACTGTTGGCGGAGCTTGCCGCGTCAAGAGCGCCAGCGCTGACGGTGCGTTTCCAGAAACGCCGAGTGTCAGAACGCAACTGCATACTTCAAACGCGTGCTCCAGCCGCTGCAACTGGGCAGGGGGAGGCAGAACCATGGGGGTCGTTCAGAATCAGCCGGGGAACGTGCTCCGCCACACGTGATGCGCCCCAGCTTCCTGAGCTAGGCAGTTTCCCCAAGGGTTAGGCGCTTGGGATAGCCACCCGCAAGCGGGTCCGGCGGAAGGCGGCTCAATGCCCGAGCCCGTGCAGAAAGGCAAGTCGGTGACGCGCGCGTCCCTTGGCGGACCTCGCCCAATGTCAGCGTGGTTCGAAAGCCGACAGTCACCTCGCGCCGCAGTGTGGACCTTGGTCTGGGCCTCGACCAATCAGGGAGCCTTTTTTTGCACCCATTCGACGCCAGCGGCAGCGCCCCTCGATGACGTCGGCCCCACTTGGGCCCGACGAACATCGGCGATCCGCCCCTCCCAGTTCTGCGCCCAGACCTCCAAGACGGCGCCGACCAGCAACCGGTTGTAACCCGGCCCGACAATCAGGCGGTCCTCCGCAAGGTCCCGCTCGAGGGCCTTGCCGTCCAATAGCCCCTGATCGACCTGCAGGCCGTTGAGCAGCAGCGGCCTCAGGGTCGCGAGACTGGCCCGGGTGACGTGGCCGTAGAAGCAGCTGAGATCACCCTTGTTGCGGCGCTCGATCAGCATCGTGGGCAGGCGGTCGGCGAAGGACCGGCGCGCCAGACCGCGATCGCGCACGCCCGCGATCAGCCGGTCGGCGGGAATGGCGAGGCAATGCTCGACCACCGGCTGGCTCAGCAGGGGATGGAGCAGATCCCCCGCGCGGGCGCGCAGGCAGTCGCCCCAGAACAGCTGGGCGTTGACGAACTGGCGCAGCTGTCCGGTCTTGGCCGGCGGCAGATCCTCGATGTCCTCCAGCCACGGATGCCGCCGCCCGGACGTGGGCCGGGGCCCGGTGGCGCGCAGCCCCAGGGCGCAGCCGAGCACTGTCCAGGCCGAATGCCGCGTCCAGCGCCCGACCGCCGCGAGAAAGGCCGGCGACAGGCCGGGCGGCCCCTCGCGCCGGAACCGGTCGGCCGCCACCGCTGGATCGGGCGCCTGGAAGAAGACCGCGTCCCCGCCCTGCCCCGTCAGCAGGGCCGTGGCCCGGCCCCGGCGCATGCGCGCGGCGACCTCGCCGTCATAGGTGACATCGACGCCCTGGAGCGCCGGACGCACGCTCTCGCCCAGGGGGCGCAGCTGGCGCAGGGTGATGGCCTCGACCGGCTTGCGGACCGTGGCGAGGTCGAGCTTCAGCCTGTGGGCGACGGCCTCGGCCCAGGGCCGCTCGTCGCCTTCGCGCCAGTCGCCATGGAAATTGAGGAACCGGGCCCGCCCGGCCCGGCCGGTCGCGGCCAGACTGCCGGCGACGATGGCCGAATCCAGTCCGCCGGATAGTTCGGCCACGACCCGGCGGTGCGGATCGACCAGGTCGGCGACCGTTTCATCCACCACCCCGGCCAGGCCGCCGAGGCTTTCGTCCCACCCGGCGCCCGCCCGGCAGAAGGTCGAGGGCCGCCACACCGGTATGGACGCCTGGTCCCCGGCGATCAGGGCGAGCGTCCCGGGATTGACCGCGGTCAGCCCCGTCAGCGCCAAGCGGTCGCCGAGCAGCTCGGGGGCCTCGGCGATCTCGCGCAGCACGGTCCAGTCGATGGCCAGGTCCGTGGGCAGGAGCGGATCGAGCTCGCGCGGCGGCTCCGCGACCGCCAGCACGGCCCCGCCGTGGCGCCACCAGACGCAGTCGACGGCGCCGGTGGGATCGCGCAGCAGGGCGAGACGGCCCTCGTCGTCGCGCCAGGCGAGGATGTAGCGCCCCCAGCCGGCGCCGACGACCGCCCGGGCGAGGTCCGCCGGTCGGCTGTTGACGGCCACAAGGGTCGACAGCGGCCTGGGCCCGCGCCAGTCGCCGATCAGGACATGACGGCGGCCGACCTGGCGGACCCTGAGACGCGCGCGCGGACCGAGCAGGACTTGCAGGTCCTCGACCGCGTGCGAGGCGCGCCACCCCTTGCGCACCAGCTCCGCGATCGCGGCCTCGACCGGCGCGCGGGACGCCTCGCCGAGATCCCGCTGGTCAAGGATCAGATAGCCATGGTCTGCGGGTCCCGGGACCGTCATCGGCGGTACAGCGGCGTATAGGGCCACAGCCGCTCGACGTCGTCGTTGAGACAGACGTCGTCGAGCTGCACCCAGCAATGGGCGGCGAAGGGCCAGAGCCGGACCCCGAACACCCAGTCCGCCGCGAGTCCCGTGCGGCGCAGGAAGGCGACCAGCATGGCGGAGCGCACGAGACATTCGCCCTCGACCGGCAACCAGGCGCCGATCGTCCAGAACTGCCGCGCAGCCGCCTCTACCGCCTCCGCATCGCGCGACAGGGGACGGCGGGCCTCGGCGAGCGCCAGCCAGGCGACCAGCCCCTCGCCCCGGCGGGCGCAACGGATGTCCGCCGGCACGGCGAGCGCCGCGGCGAGTCCTCGGGGCGATACGGCGCGGGACAGGGGCTGATGAATGAGGGTCCGCGTCGGAAGTGGCGGCGGGGCCGGCCGCGGGGCCGGCGGCTCCGGACCCAGCAGGCCCCCGGCCTGCAGGGCGTCGGCCACGGCCCCCTGCCGTAGCGAGTCCCGGGCGCCGGGCTCCAGGGCGGCGGCGCCGTCGGGCAGGCAAAGATAGGCGTCCCGCGCGAGATCGAGCAGGGCGAGATCCTCGCCGATGGCGACGGCGTGGACG
>NZ_JAVHLH010000137.1 GCF_031082345.1 Brevundimonas sp.
CCTTCTCCCCCGGAGGTGAGAAGGAATCCGCTCCCAACTCCCCCCGCCGTCAGGCACAATCCACCTCCGATGAAATCCATCTGCCGCGACTGCCTGACGACCGCTGACGCCCTCGTCGAGCGCTGCCCGACCTGCGACTCGCGCCGAATCGTCCGCCACGACGAGCTCTCGACCCTGTCCATCGCCCACCTCGACTGCGACGCCTTCTACGCCTCGGTCGAAAAGCGCGACCGGCCCGAGCTGCGCGACCGCCCGGTCATCGTCGGCGGCGGCAAGCGCGGCGTGGTCTCGACCTGCTGCTACGTCGCCCGCCAGTACGGCGTCCATTCCGCCATGCCGATGTTCAAGGCGCTCAAGGCCTGCCCCGAGGCCGTCGTCATCAAGGCCGACTTCAGCAAATACGTCGCCGCCAGCGAGGCCATCTTCGGCGCCGTGCGCGAGCTGACGCCGCTGGTCCAGACCCTGTCGCTGGACGAGGCCTGGATCGATCTCGCCGGCACCGAACGGCTCAACGGCGGTCCCCCGGCCTTCCAGCTGGTGCGCCTGCAGAAGCGGATCGAGGACGAGACCGGCCTGACCGTCTCCATCGGCCTGGCGCCCAACCGCTTCCTCGCCAAGGTCGCCTCCGAACTGGACAAGCCGCGCGGCTTCTCGGTCATCGGCGCCGAGGCGCAGGCCCTGCTGGCGCCCAAACCCGTCGCCATCCTGCCCGGCGTCGGCCCGGTGTTCCGCAAGACGCTGCAGAGCGACGGCTACGCCACCGTCGGCGATCTCGCCGCCGCCGATCCCCGCGACCTGATCAAACGCTATGGCGAGACCGGCCTGCGCCTGCACGACCTCGCCCACGGCCGCGACGCCCGCGCCGTCAGACCCGAGCACGAGCGCAAGGGCATGAGCGCTGAGACCACCTTCAACGAGGACCTGACCTCAGCCGCCGATCTCGAGGCCGAGCTCTGGCCCCTGTGCGAGAAACTGGCCTCCAAGGCCCGCCGCGACGGCGTCGCCAGCCGCGTCATCGTCCTCAAACTGCGCCGCACCGACTTCAAGATCGTCACCCGCCGCGTCAGCCTTGCCGAGCCGGTCCAGACCGCCCGCGCCCTGTTCGCCGCCGGCCGCGACCTGCTGGCCCCCGAACTGGGCCGGCCCTACCGCCTGATCGGCATCGGCATGGGCGAGGTCCACGACGCCCTCGGCGCCCCCTCCGCCCTGTTCGACTCCCCCGAGGCGAAAACCCTCAAGACCGAAACCGCCATCGATCGGCTGCGCGCGAAATTCGGGGCCGGGGCGGTGGTGGCGGGACGGGCGTTGAAGACCTGATCCTTTCCCCCTTGGGGGAGAAGGTGCCCCGGAGGGGCGGATGAGGGGTGAGTCGGCTCCGGACCGGCAACCAGCCAGTTCGCGTCGAACAGCCCCCTCATCCGGCCCTGCCGGGCCACCTTCTCCCCCGAGGGGAGAAGGGCAACAGGAAGGACCTCCCAATGCCCCGTGACCGCCGCCGCCAGATCACCGACCGCGACTTCATCCGCGCCCTTCAGCATCTCCGCCTCAAGGGACTGGAAACCGGGCGCTTCCAGCCCATGTCGGAACGCGAGGAATTCTATCTGCGCCTGTTCCGCGACGGACATCGCCCCGATCCGGAAGACTTCATCCTGCCGCGCCCCCTGTTCCACCTCGAGGCGATGGCGCGTCGCACCGAAGAGGCGGATCCCGCCCCGCCCTTCACCCCCTCCCCCGAAACCGCTATCAGCCGCGCATGACCCTCCCCCACGCCCTCGACGGCCTAGGCGCTGTCGCCGCCGACTACGACATCCTGCTCTGCGACGTCTGGGGGGTGATCCATAACGGCCGCGAGAACTTCCCGGAGGCCTGCGCCGCCCTGACCCGGTTCAATGAACAGGGTGGCCATGTCGTCCTGATCTCCAACTCGCCGCGCCCCGCCTCCGACGTGGTGGCCCAGCTGGACCGGCTCGGCGTGCCGCGCGACAGCTGGAAGGCCTTCGTCACCTCCGGCGACGCCACCCGCGCCGAATTGGCCAAACGCGCCCCCGGCCCCGCCTGGGTCATCGGGCCCGAGCGCGACTGGCCCCTGTACGAAGGTCTCGGTCTCGACAGCGCCCACGGCGCCGCCGACGCCGCCTTCATCTCCGTCACCGGCCCCGTCGACGACGAGACCGAGACGCCCGAGGACTACCGCGAGCGTCTGGCCGAGGGCGTGGCCCGCGACCTCGAACTGATCTGCGCCAACCCCGACCGGGTGGTCCAGCGCGGCGACAGGCTGATCTACTGCGGCGGCTCCCTCGCCGATCTCTACGAGAGCCTCGGCGGCCGGGTCGTCATGGCCGGCAAGCCGTACGGGCCGATCTACGAGCTGGCCATCGACGAAGGGGAAAAGCTGCTCGGCCGGCCGGTCAACCGCGCCCGCGTCCTGTGCATCGGCGACGGCGTCGTCACCGACGTGCTCGGCGCCAACCGCCAGGCGCTGGACTGCCTGTTCATCGCCCAGGGCATCCATGGCGACGCCGCCCGCGGCGACGACGGCCGCCTCGACCCGGTTCGCGCCGCCGACCTGCTCAGGGCCGAGACCACCTGGGCCCGCTACGCCATGCTCGATCTGGCGTGGTGACCACGGCCGTTTTTGCTTCAGGTCGCTTCGACCCGAATCCAAAAAATGGCCCACTCAGAGGCAAATCACGCTAAGCCCGGATCATGGTTGAACTTGTCCCGAAACATCCCTCCGGCGGCTACATCCTCGAGGAGCTGCACGTCGGCATGAGGGCGGAGAAGATCATCCCCGTCACCGAACAGCGCATCCAGCAGTTCGCGGACGCCTCGGACGACTTCAACCCGGTCCACATGGACGAGGCCTTCGCCGCGAAAACCGCCTACCGGGGCCGCATCGCCCACGGCCTGCTGACAGCCTCGTTCGGCTCGGCCGTGGTCGGCACCCACCTGCCGGGGGCCGGCGCCATCTACCTGTCCCAGACCCTCGGCTTCCACCTGCCCGTCCGCATCGGCGAGGAGGTCCTGGTCCGGGTCAGCGTCAAATCCGTCGATCAGGAAAGCGCCCGGGTCGAACTGGACTGCGAGGGCTTCGTCGACGGCAAGCTTGTGATGGACGGCGTCGCCCTCGTCCGCGTGCCCCGCCGCCGGCGCCCCGCGAAGGCCTGACTTGGTCGAGATCGTCACCGACTGGCGCGACCTGCCCGACCGGCTCAAGGGCGCCGCCGTCGCCATCGGCGCCTTCGACGGAGTCCATCGCGGCCACCAGGCCGTCATCGCCACGGCCCGCGAGGCCGCCCGCGCCTTGGGCGCGCCTCTCGCCGTCGTCAGTTTCGACCCCCATCCGCGCCGCTGGTTCCAGCCCGACGCCGCCCCCTTCCGCCTGATGACCCCGGCCCAGATGGCCCGGGCGCTGGAACCGCTCGGCGTCGACCGCCTCTATCACCTGCCCTTCGACGCCGACATGGCCGCCATGTCGGACGAAGCTTTCGCCCGGGACGTTCTCGGTGCGGGTCTGGGCATCCGCCACGCCGCGGTCGGCTTCGACTTCACCTACGGCAAGGGCCGCACCGGCTCGCCCGAAGGCCTGCGCCGCCAGGGCGAAACCCTCGGCTACACCGTCAGCGTCGCCGATCGCGTCGATGATCCCCACGGCCTGAAACTGTCGTCTTCCGCCGTGCGCGAGGCCGTTCGCGCCGGCGACATGGCCCGCGCCGCCGCCATCCTCGGTCGTCCCTTCGCCATCGAGGGCGAAGTCGTCCACGGCGACAAGCGCGGCCGCACCATCGGCGTCCCGACCGCCAATGTCCGCCTCGGCGACTACATGCGCCCGGCTTTCGGAATCTACGCCACCCGCACCCGCCTGGCCGACGGCCGCGTCATCGACGGCGTCGCCAGCCTCGGCCTGCGCCCCATGTTCGCCCTCGACGAGCCCCTGCTCGAGATCTGGCTGTTCGACTTCGACGAGGACCTCTACGGCCAGACCGTCGAGACCGAACTGGTCGCCTTCCTCCGCGGCGAGGAAACCTTCGCCGACCTCGACGCCCTGAAGGTCCAGATCGACGCCGACGCGGAGGCCGCCCGGGTCGCGCTGCGGCTGGCGCCGTCATGAACCGCCTGCTAGACCGCTGCCACCATGACCGTCCGCGTGTTTCGCCCGATCTCGATTACCCGCCCGGCGTAGCGCCGCAGGGCTTTTGCCCCGCGCACGTCGGGACCTCGACATCCACGCGAACGATCAAACACGACGAGACAAGACTTCATGGCTGACGCCAGCGACACGCCCACCGGCCGCGACTACCGCGAAACCGTCTTCCTGCCGGAGACGCCCTTCCCCATGCGCGGCGGCCTGCCCCAGAAGGAACCGGCGATCATCGAGGCGTGGGGCGACCTCTACGCCGCCCTGCGCAAACAGCGCCAGGCCGAGGGCGCGCCCCTCTACGTCCTCCACGACGGGCCGCCCTACGCCAACGGCGACATCCACATCGGCCACGCGCTCAACAAGACGCTGAAGGATTTCGTGGTCCGCAGCCGCTTCCTGCTCGGAAACGATGTCGACTACGTCCCCGGCTGGGACTGCCACGGCCTGCCGATCGAGTGGAAGATCGAGGAGCGCTATCGCGCCCAGGGCAAGCGCAAGGACGAGATCTCCCGGGCCGAGTTCCGCCAAGCCTGCCGCGAATACGCCGCCGGCTGGATCGACGTGCAGCGCGACCAGTTCAAACGCCTCGGCATCCTCGGCGACTGGGACAATCGCTACGCCACGATGGATTTCTCCACCGAGGCCGCCATCGTCGCCGAATTCCACAAGTTCAAGAACTCGGGCCAGCTGTACCGCGGCTCCAAGCCGGTGATGTGGTCGCCGGTCGAGCGCACCGCCCTGGCCGACGCCGAGATCGAATACCACGACCACGTCAGCCCGACGGTCTGGGTCAAATTCCCCGTCACCGGCGCGACCGACGACCATCCCGACGACCTGCTGGCCTTCCGCCACGCCAATCCCTCGGTGGTGATCTGGACCACCACGCCGTGGACCATCCCGGCCAACCGCGCCATCAGCTACGGCCCCGAGATCGCCTATGGCCTCTATGAGGTCACGGCCATGGAGACCGGGCTGGAGTTCGAGCCCTGGGCCAGGCCGGGCGACCGGCTGATCCTCGCCGACAAGCTGGCCGAAGAGGTCTTCAAGGCCGCGAAGATCGCCGCCTGGACCCGCGTCGACGATCTGAACCCGTCGGGCCTCGAATGCGCCCACCCGCTGGCGGCCCTGTCGTCCGGCTACGGCTTCTCGGTGCCCCTGCTGGCCGGCGACCACGTCACCGACGACGCCGGCACCGGCTTCGTCCACACCGCCCCGGGCCACGGCGCCGACGACTTCGAGGTCTGGAAGGCCCACGGCCATCACGAGGTGCCCGACACCGTCGATCCTGACGGAGTCTACTACCCCTCCGTCCCCCTCTTCGCCGGCCTCAAGGTCATCGAGACCGAAGGCAAGAAGACCGGCAAATTCGGCCCCGCCAACGGGGCCGTGATGGAAAAACTGATCGAGGCCGGCAATCTGCTGGCGCGCGGCCGGATGGAGCACTCCTATCCGCACAGCTGGCGTTCCAAGGCGCCCGTCATCTTCCGCAACACCCCGCAGTGGTTCATCCGCATGGACAAGCCGCTCGACGACGACGGGACCCTGCGCGAACGCGCCCTGTCGGCCATCGACGCCACGGTCTTCCATCCGGCCGCCGGCAAGAACCGCATCCGCACCATGGTCGAGAGCCGCCCCGACTGGCTGATCAGCCGTCAGCGCGCCTGGGGCACGCCGCTGGCCATGTTCGTCGACAAGGAAACCGGCCAACCGTTGCACGACCCCGAGGTCGACGCCCGCATCCTCGCCGCTATCGCCGAAGGCGGGGCCGACGCCTGGTTCGACCGGCCCGACGCCGACTTCCTCGGCGCCCACGATCCGCAGCGCTACGAGAAGATCCAGGACATCCTCGATGTCTGGTTCGACTCCGGCTGCACCCACGCCTTCACTCTCGAACCGCGCGATCCCGCCCACGGATATGCCGGCGACCGGCCCTCACACTGGCCCGCCGACCTCTATCTCGAAGGCTCGGACCAGCATCGCGGCTGGTTCCAGTCCAACCTTCTCGAAGGCGCCGGCACCCGCGGCCGCGCCCCCTATGAGGCCGTCCTGACCCACGGCTTCACCCAGGACGAGAACGGGGAGAAGATGTCCAAGTCGAAGGGCAATACGACCGACCCCGCGACCATCATCAAGGAATCCGGCGCCGACATCCTGCGTCTGTGGGTGGCCCTGGTGGACTATGCCGAGGACCAGCGGATCGGAAAGCAGATCCTGCAGACCACGGTCGACGCCTATCGCAAGCTGCGCAACACCGTCCGCTATCTGCTCGGCGCCCTGGCCGGATTCGACGAGGCCGAGCGCCTGCCGCTGGACCAGATGCCGCCGCTGGAGCGGTTCATCCTGCACCGCCTGTGGGAGCTGGACGGCGAGGTCCGCGCCGCCTACCGCGACTACCGCTTCCAGGACGTGGTCCGCCCGGTGCTGGAGTTCTGCTCGGGCGACCTGTCGGCCCTGTATTTCGATATCCGCAAGGACAGCCTCTACTGCGACCGTCCCGACGCCATCCGTCGCCGCGCCGCGCGCACGGTGATGCATGAGGTGTTCATGCGCCTCACCGCCTGGCTGGCGCCGCTGACCCCCTTCACCATGGAAGAGGCGTGGACGACGCGCTTCCCCGACGCCGGCTCCAACTGCGCCCGGGTCATCCCGGAGACGCCGGACGGGTGGCGCAATCCCGCCGAGGCGGAACGCTGGGCCGGGGTGGAGACGGTGCTGGAGATCGTCAATGAAGCTCTGGAAGCCGCCCGCCGCGACAAGACCATCGGCGGCGCGCTCGACGCCTGGCCCATCGTCACCGGCCCGGCCGAGGCCTTCGCGCCGTTCGAGGGCCTCGACGCCGCCGAGGTATTCCGCACCTCGGGGGCCGAGCTGAAGATCGGCGGCGACGCCGTGACGGTCGAGGTCCGCCTCGCCGACCATCCGAAATGCGCCCGCTCGTGGCGGCGCGTGCCGGACGTCGGCTCGGATCCGGCGTATCCCGAGCTCAGCGCCCGGGACGCCGACGCGGTCCGCTGGTGGGACGCCGCGAGGTCATAAGGAAAAGGCCCCGCCGAAGCGGGGCCCGATAGCCTTCAGATCCGTTCGGCGGATTGCTCCCGCATCCGCTGGGCCTGCCGCTCCAGCTCGTCGGCCTGCTCCGGCAGGCGACGCGACAGGTCGATCAACTCGGCGTCGGTGACCGTGCTGCCGCGCGCCCGGTTCTGCTCGATCTGCCGGGCCCGATAGGCGGGGTCGCGCAGACGCCGGGCTTCTTCCCGCATCTCGTTCGCGCCACGGTCCATCTCATCCGCGCCCTCGCGCATCTCGACACGGGCGCGAGCCATGGCGTGGCGAGCCTCCTCCCGGGCGGCGCTGGCGTGGACACGGGCTTGGGCGGCGGCGGCCCGCGCCTCGGCTGTGGCGGCCCGGGCCTGACCCATGGC
>NZ_JAVHLH010000138.1 GCF_031082345.1 Brevundimonas sp.
CTCGAACTGATCCCCACCGCCGAAATGGTCGACGTGGGGATCAGTTCGTCGTGAGCGTCGTGCAGCATCGACGGCTCGGTCCAGACGCCGGTGCGCTCGTCGATGGCCTGGAAGGCGACGTCGCCGACGCCGATGGCGATCAGATAGGGCGGCACCGGATTGGGCTCGCGGAAACGCCAGGCGGTGCGGCCGGGTCCGGCCCGTTCGCCGCTTCCGACGGCCTCGGCGCTCATCACCACCTTGAGGTCGGAGGGCGCGCTGATGCGGGCGTCCCAGGTCTGGCGGATGCCCGGGCTGTCCTGGGTCGGGACCCAGGTGCGGGTCAGGATCGCCTGACCCTGGCTGAACATATAGGGGTCCTCGCCGCCGGCGGTCTGGGCCGGGGTCAGCCACTGCAGGGCGGCGGCGTCGGGCCGGGTGGCGTACCGGATGACGATGCGGCGGCGCTCGCCCGCGGCCAGGGCGGGGAAGCGGATGGTCAGGGGCTGGCCGAGGATGGAATCGTTCGGGCCGGTCTCGAACTGCAGCGGAGTCCCGCCGGCGTCACGGACGTCCTGGATGTCGAGATTGCGGACGTCGAGGATGATCTCGTTGGCGCCGGGCTCGCCGGTGATGTCCAGCGCGGCGGCGCCCGACAGGGTCTGGGCCTGGAAGTCGGCGGCGAGATCGAGCGAGACGTGATTGACGCGGGCGATCTCGGGCCGGGCGTAGGAATGGATGTCGCGGACGTAGTCGACCGGGGCGGTCGCGGTCACGGGCGCGGCCGGCGCCCCGTAGCCGGACGGGTTCATGGCGGCGCAGCCCCCGAGGGCGGCGGCCAGGGCGAGGGCGGATACGAGGCCGAGCTTGCGGATCATCGGGGGCGTCCTTGTGCGATTGTCCGCGGGACAACGCCTCGACCGGACGGAAAGATCAACCCCCCGGGCCGCGCCGCCGGGTCAGCCGCCGGTCGGCGCGGGGGCCAGATGACGGGCCTTGAACAGGCGGCCGCGCTCGGCGATCAGCACGAAGACAAGGGCGGTGAGGCCCATTGTCGCCATGCCCAGGGCCATAGGCGCGACCGAGCCGTCGAACTGCTGGCCGATCAGGAAGCCGAGGGTCGAGCCAATGGTGGTCGAGATGAAGCCCTGGGCCGAGGAGGCGGTGCCGGCGATATGGCCCATCGGCTCCATGGCCATCGAGCCGAAATTGCCGGCGATCAGGCCGAAGCAGAACATGGTCAGCCCCTGCAGGACGGCGAAGGTCCAGATGGTCTCGTATCCGGCGAGGGTCACGGCCGAGTGGATCGCGGCCATGACGATGAAGCCGAGCAGGGCCGTGTGCGAGATCAGGCGCGATCCCAGCCGCTCGACCAGCCGGGCGTTGAGCAGGGAGGCGACGGCGATGCCGCCGGCGACCATGGCGAAGACGGTGGTGAACAGCTCCGGCGCCTTGAACACGTCGAAGAAGATCTGCTGGCTGGAGTTGATGAAGCCGAACAGGGCGCCGGTGATGCAGGTCATGGCCAGGGTATAGCCGATGGCCTGGCGGTTTGTGACGGCCTCGCGGAAGGCACCGGCGATCCGGCCGACCCGGATCGGCATGCGGTCTTCGGGGTGCAGGGTCTCGGGCAGGCGGATCGCGGCCCACAGCATGAAGACGCCGCCGGCGAGGGCGAGGACTCCGAAGATCCACGGCCACGGGGCCACGGTCAGGACCAGCTGGCCCAGCGTCGGGGCGAGGATCGGGACTCCGAGGAAGACCAGGAAGCTGAGCGACATGACCCGGGCCATGGTCCGGCCGCTGTAGCGGTCGCGCACGATCGACACCGCCAGCACCCTGAGCGAGGCGGCGCCGAGGCCGGTGCCGACGCGGGCGGCGATCAGCAGGTCGAAGCTGGGGGCGAAGGCGGCGAGGACGCTGAACAGCACATAGAGCGACAGGCCGACCATCAGCACCGGCTTGCGGCCGAAGCGGTCGGCCAGCGGGCCGTAGATGATCTGGGCCGAGCCGAAGCCGAGCAGATAGGCGGTGATGACCCACTGGCGGCCGTTCTCCTCGACCACGCCGAGGGCGTCGCCGATGGCCGGCAGGGCGGGCAGCATGGCGTCGATGGCGAGGGCGTTGAGCGCCATCATCATGGCGATCAGGGCCACGAACTCGGGAAAGCCGGGTCCCTTTCGGGCGGAGGGGACGGCGTCGGCGGAGGTCATCGAGGCCAGATGCGGACGCCAGCGGCGCCGCGCAAGCGCCGGGGCTTGAAATAGCGGCGGCGAAACGTGAAGTGAGCGGCGCGGGGCGGATGGGTCCCGGCAGAGGACCGATCCATGACCGACTTCCCCGTCACCGTGTTCCACAACCCGGCCTGCGGCACCTCGCGCAATGTGGTGGCCATGGTCGAGGCGGCCGGCTACCGGCCCGAGGTGGTCGAATATCTGAAGGCCGGCTGGGGCGCGGACCAGCTGCGCGCGCTGTTCGACCGGGCCGGGCTGACGCCGCGCCAGGCGCTGCGGGAGAAGGGGTCGCCGGCGGCCGAGCTGGGCCTGCTGGAGGCCGGGGTCGAGGACGACGCCATTCTGGCCGCCATGGTCGAGCACCCGATCCTGGTCAATCGCCCGATCGTGACGACGCCGAAGGGCGCGGCCCTGTGCCGGCCTTCGGAGGCGGTCTACGACCTGCTGGACCGGA
Source organism: Brevundimonas sp. (assembly GCF_031082345.1). Taxonomy (GTDB): domain Bacteria; phylum Pseudomonadota; class Alphaproteobacteria; order Caulobacterales; family Caulobacteraceae; genus Brevundimonas. Next base: position 2,668 of record NZ_JAVHLH010000138.1, read on the forward strand.
CCCCGGACGGCTTCGTCAAGGAAGACGGGGAGCCGGTGAAGCGCTGATCGCCGACCGCCCCGGAAGAGTCCGTCACCCGAAAACGACTGGCGCGCCGGCCTCGTCATAGGCGGCGAAGCGGCCGAAGCCGCCGTCGCGAACCGCCTCGACCATGATCTGCAAGGCCTGGTCGATCTCGGCCTGTTGCGGGGGCTGTCCGTTCCGGCCGGACAGGCCGGCGGCGAACACCATCTTCCAGGGCGGACCGGCGCGGCGGGCTTCGTCCGCCAGGGCCGCGAAATCGGGCAGGTCCTGCGGCGCCTTGTCCACGCACATCAGCGGCGCGAGGGCGCCGCCTTCGCCGCGCTGGAACCGTTCGCGCTGGGCGGGGGTGGCGTCGTCGGGCAGCTCGACGGCCGCGAAGACGAACAGGAGCCGGTTCGGTTCGGGCTGGTCGAGCGCGGCGGCGACGAGTTGCTGGAAGTGCGAGGTCTGGGTCATCGGCCGCAGGGTGACGCAAATCGGGGGCGCCGTCTCGCGCCCGAGGGGTTTTTCACAGGCGGCCGCGGGACAGGGGGCTCAGGCGAAGATCAGGAACAGGGTGATCGCCACCAGCACCACGACGGCCACGGCCCAGATCACCGGCCAGACGGCCGGGCCCTGTTTGGTGACGGAGATGGTGTCCAGCGGGGTGCTGCCGTGCTGGTCCTCCGCGTAGTGGGCGTCATGGCCCTTCTTCAGGTCCGGGTTCAGGCCTTCCGGTTCGGAGTCCTTCGGGGGCGAGGGATCGGTCATCGGGCTTCCTCCAGCCGTTCGGCGCGCGACGTCGCGAGGCGCCAGCGCACCATTTCTTCGAGGCAGACCAGACCCGGATCGGCGGCGGCGTGCAACCGGCCGGTCAGGCGCGTCCAGGCCTGGAAGTCGGCGTCGCGATCGAAGGCGGCGACGGCGCTGCGGGCGAAACGCGCGGGCGTCTCGCCTTCCGCCTCGGCCGCCGCGCGGACCTGGTCCGCCAGCTCGGGCGAGGCCGTCTCGAGCCAGCGTTCGAAGGCGGGCGTCGCCGCCCGGGCACCGGCCAGAATGTCTCCGAGCGTCAGCATGAGGCGCACGGGGTCTCTGTGGGCGCGGCCAACTCGACCCCCTCGATCTTCGCCGCGGCGGCGAGGCCGGCGACGTAGTTTCCTGCCGCGACGGCCCAGGCGCGGGCCTCCAGGGTGTCGCGGATGCGGTCGGCGACCACTTCATAAGGCAGGTCCCGGCCCGCGATGCGCCGCTCCAGGCGCAGCAGGTGCCAGCCGAAGCGGGAGCGGACCGGCTCGGTGCGGTTGGTCCCCTCGGGCGTGTCCTCCAGCGCCGCCTGCACCGGGGGCGCCAGTTCGCCGCGGCGGACCTGGCCCAGCGAGCCGTCCTGCTGGGCCGAGGGACAGGTCGACCGGGCGCGTGCGGCCTGGACGAAGGCGGGGCGGCTCTGGCCGATCTCGGCCGCCAGTCGCCGCGCCTGGGCCTCGGCCGCCGCCCAGCCGGCGGGATCGTCCGTTTCCGGCTCGATCAGGATGTGGGCGGCCTCGAACAGTTCGGGCGTGTGGAAGCGGTCGCGCTGGCCCTCGAAATAGCGCCGGCATTCGGACTCGTCCGGTTCGGCCGGGGCCAGCTCGCGGTCGAGCAGGCTGCGCACCAGCGCTTCCTCCGGCGCTTCCTGAGCGTCGTCGTCTGGATCGGCCGTCACGCCGAGCTGGCGCGCCCGCCGCAGCAGCAGTTCGCGCACGACCAGCGCCCGGGCGGCGGCGGTCCAGGCCTCGACCGGATCGGTGGCGGGGTGGTGCTGCAGCTCGCGCGCGATGGCCTCGGCCTCGATCTCCACGCCGTCGACGAAGACGTCCGGAAAGCTCGGAGCGGGCGGGCGCGGTGGCGCGCTGCAGGCGCTTTTCGCCTTGGGCGCGGGCGGAGCCGCGGGCGCCGGCGGCCGCGGTCGGGAACCGGAGGATCGGGTCAGGACGAAGCGGGGGGCGTCGGTCACTGGGCGCTCTCCGCCTCGCCGCGGGTGACAGCGGGTCCCCCGAAGGTCGGCGCCGATCCGGGCGGTCCGGCGGTTGGGGTCGTGGACGGCCGCCGCGCCGCGCCGCGCGAACGGACCAGCTGGTAGCCCGGCCGGATCAGGAAGAAGAGCGGAATGCTCCACACATGGACCAGACGGGTGAAGGGCGTGATCAGGAAGATCGTCAGGCCCAGCACGATGTGCAGCTTGTAGACCCAGTAGGCGTTGATGATCAGGTCGGCGGCGGCGGGGTTGAAGGTCAGCAGGCCGTTGGCCCAGCCCATGAACAGCACCATCTCGGACCCGTCGAGGTGCTTCATCGTCCACCAGGTGGTGGCCAGGCCCAGCGCCAGCTGAAGCCACAGCAGCAGCAGCACCAGGATGTCCATCTTCGACGAGCTGCGCCGGATGCGGGCGTCGAACAGCCGCCGGTGCAGCAGCAGCGACGCGCCGATGAAGGCGGCGACGCCGGCGATGCCGCCGACCACCAGGGCCGTCATCTGCTTGAACCCGTGGCCGACGCCGAAATAGTCGAACACCCCGATCGGCGTCAGCAGGCCGACGAAATGCCCGCCCAGCAGGGCGAGGATGCCGAGGTGGAACAGGTTGGAGCCGATCAGCATCTGCTTGCGACGCAGGAACTGGCTGGACTGCGAGCGCCACGAGTATTGCGCCTTGTCGAAGCGAAGGATGCTGCCGAGGATCAGCACGATCACCGCCACATAGGGATACCAGCCGAAGGCCAGTTGGTTCAGAACCCCTTGCATCGCCGCCTCCTAGGTCCGGGCCGGCGCGGAACGGCGCCCCGCGCGGATTTTCGCGATCAGGCCGGTGGGCCCGCCCGCCTCGTGATCGGGACGGCCGAAGGTCACCGGCGCCTCTTGCCATTCGTCGTCGACATCGGCCTCGACCGCCGGATCGCGCTCCAGCAGGGCCTTGAGCGCCTCTGCATCCGGACGCGCCTCGGCCAGTCCGAGCAGGGCGCCGAAGACCGCCGCATAGGGGCTGTCGCGTTCGGCCAGCCTCTGCTGCAGGGCGGCCAGCACATGGGCCGGTTCGCCCAGCAGGTCGCGCGCCTCCTCGAACGGCTGGCAGGCCAGGAACTCCAGATACAGCGGCAGGTAATCGGGCAGCTCGGACAGCGTCATGATGAAGCCGCGGTCGATGTAGGTCTGGCCCAGATCGACCATGGCCGGGCCCCGGTCGCGGCTGTCGCCGTGGACGTGCTCGAACAGGTGCAGCGACAGCTTGCGCGATCGGTCGAACAGGTCGGTGTAATCCGCCTGCAGATCGAACAGGTCGCCGGTCTCGAGCCGGGAGAGCAGCGGCTCCAGTGCGTCGATCGCGTCCCCCGGCGTCAGGCGCTCGGTCCGCAGCGCCTGACGGATGTCGCCGATGTGGGCCTGCAGCTCGGCCGACGGATAGCCGAGCAGCAGCGACAGGGCGCGCAGAGAGCGGATCATGTCGAGACATCCATGTAGGGCGACCGCTTCTTCGTGGTCTTGGGCCCGCCGAACAGGTTCGTTTTCGAGGTGCCGTTGGTGTTGCGGTCGAGGGTGAAGCCGCCCGAGCCGCGCAGGACGTAGGCGTCCTCGTCGGTCTCGCGGTGGGCGGTGGGAATGACGTAGCGGTCCTCGTAGGCCGCCAGCGCCATGATCTTGTACATGTCGTCGATGATCGCGCCGGTCAGGCCGACGCGTTCGGCGATGGACTCGTCGATGCGTCCCTCGATGGTCTTGGACCGCATGTAGGACCGCATGGCCAGCATCCGCTCCAGGCCCCGGGCGACCGGCTCCTCGTCGCCGGCGGTCAGCAGGTTGGCGAGGTAGCGCATCGGGATGCGCAGCGAGCGGACGTCGGGCATGCCGTCGTTGACCGACATCTTTCCGGCCTCGGCCGCCGACTGGATCGGCGACAGCGGCGGCACGTACCAGACCATCGGCAGGGTCCGGTATTCGGGGTGGAGCGGGAAGGCGACCTTCCACACCTTGGCCATCTTGTAGACCGGCGAGCGGACCGCCGCCTCGAGCCAGGCATCGGGCACGCCGTCGGCGCGGGCCTGGGCGATCACGGCCGGGTCGTTGGGGTCCATGAACAGCGACAGTTGGGCTTCGTAGAGGTCCTTCTCGTCCTCGACCGAGGCGGCTTCCTTGATGCGGTCGGCGTCGTAGAGGAACACGCCGAGATAGCGGATGCGTCCGACGCAGGTTTCCGAGCACACCGTCGGCTGGCCGACCTCGATGCGCGGGAAGCAGAAGATGCATTTCTCGGATTTGCCCGAGGACCAGTTGTAATAGATCTTCTTGTACGGACAGCCCGAGACGCACATGCGCCAGCCGCGGCAACGCTCCTGGTCGATCAGGACGATGCCGTCCTCGGCCCGCTTGTAGATCGCGCCCGAGGGGCACGCCGCCAGGCAGGCCGGGTTCAGGCAGTGCTCGCACAGCCTGGGCAGGTACATCATGAAGGTGTTTTCGAACTGGCCGTAGATCTCCTTCTCGATGCCTTCGAAATTGGCGTCGGCGGACCGTTTGGAGAACTCGCCCGAGAGGTCGTCCTCCCAGTTGCCGCTCCATTCGATCTTGGTCATGACGTCGCCGGTGATCAGCGAGCGCGGCCTGGCCGAAGGCTGGGCCTCCAGCTCGGGCGCCTTCTGCAGCCACTCGTATTCGAAGGTGTAGGGCTCGTAGAAGTCGTCGATCTCGGGCAGGTCCGGATTGGCGAAGATCTTGGCGAGGATGCGCCACTTCGAGCCGATGCGCGGTTCGATCTTGCCGTTCTTCTTGCGGACCCAGCCGCCCTTCCAGCGCTTCTGGTTTTCCCAGTCCTTGGGATAGC
>NZ_JAVHLH010000139.1 GCF_031082345.1 Brevundimonas sp.
CGTGTCGCGGCTGGCGCTGGGACGCGGCCCGGGCCACGTCCGGCGCCGCCTTCAACCCGTCGCGCAGGTTGCGCCGCAGGTCGCGCCGCTCCAGCAGCCATTCAACCGCGTCCAGTCCGTGATTGATGGCGACCGGATCCCGCAGCGGCCGGGCGATCCGCTCGGCCAGGGCCCGCGCCCCGCCCGAGGTCACGGTGCGGTCGATGCAGGCCAGCAACGACCCCTCGCGTTCACCGCGCTGGGTGCGGTCGATCTCGAGGCTGAGACGGGTCGCCGGATCGATGGCCAGAAAGCCGGTGTCGCCCGAGCGGCGCGGCGGAGACAGGGCCGGAATCTTGCCGGCCTGGGTGGTCTCCAGATAGGCGGCGATGAGTCCCAGCGCCGAGACTTCGCCCTCCTCGAAGGCGCCGTAGCCGTCCAGCGAGGCCACGCCGTACAACCGCTCGACCCGGGCCCGCGCGCCGACCGGTTCGGCCAGAGCCTGCGGCAGGGCCTGGACCACCCCGCCCGACCCGTCCAGCGCCGCTTTCGCCGCCTCGTCCGAGAACAGCCGGTCGGGCACCAGCACCTCGGACGGCCGGAACGAGGCCAGGGTCGCGGCCAGATCCTCCAGCGAACAGGCGACGACATCGACCGACCCGGCCGACAGCTCGACCACGGCCACCGCCGCCCGGCCCTTGCGGATCGCCACCGCCGCCAGCCGGTTGGCCCCGCGGGCGTCAAGCAACGAGTCCTCGGTCAGGGTGCCGGGCGTGACGACGCGGACGATGTCGCGATGGACCACCGCCTTGGAGCCGCGCTTCTTCGCCTCGGACGGCGCCTCCAGCTGTTCGCAGATCGCCGCCTTGAAGCCCTGGCGGATCAGCCGCGCCAGATAGCCGTCCAGCGCGTGCACCGGCACCCCGGCCATCGGGATGTCCTCGCCCTGGTGCTTGCCCCGCTTGGTCAGGGTGATGCCCAGGGCCGCCGCGGCGATCTCGGCGTCCCTGAAGAACAGCTCGTAGAAATCGCCCATGCGGAAGAACAGGATGGCGTCCGGCGCCTGGGCCTTGGCGGCCAGGAACTGCGCCATGACCGGCGTCACGCCTTCGGCGGACGGCAGGTCGGCGGCTTTTGGCGGATGGGCAAGGGGGGCGTTCATCTGAGCGCCGCAAGGTGACGGAATGCGGGGGCGCGCTCAAGCGGCGTCTGGCGCCCTTGCACAGGCTTCGCCGCGCTGCGACAAGCGGGCAGGCGGTTTAGGGAACGCGGTCAGACACCGCGGCTGTGCCCGCAACTGTAGGCGGCGAGATCGTCGTCCGATCCGGAGTTCGCTCCGGCGCCACTGGGAAACCGGGAAGGCGTGGACCGCGATCGTTGACCCGCAAGCCAGGAGACCTGGCCGCCGACGTCGCACGTCCACTGCCCGGGACCAGGCAGAGGCGCGGTGATCCGTCGAGGCGACCCGACACTTGCGCCGTTCCTTTCGGGACGGGTCGGTCGCCCTTTCCTGACGTCGCCGCGACGCGCTCGCGCGGGGACGACGGAGACATCGCCCCATGCGATCCCTGCTTCTCGCCACGGCCGCGGCCGTATCCCTGCCCCTGCCGGCCCTCGCGGCCCCGGACGGGTCCGACATCCCCGACCCGCTGGACGAGGTCGTGGTCACCGCCACCCGCCTGACCTCCATCGTCGCCGACACCCCCGGCGCCCGGGTCATCGACCGCCAGACCATCGAGCGCCGCGGCGCGGTCTTCGCCACCGACATCCTGTCGGACGTGCCCGGCCTGTCGGTGGTCCGCTCCGGGGCCTTCGGCGGGGTCGCCCAGGTGCGGATGCGCGGCGCCGCGCCGGGCAAGACCCTGGTCCTGATTGACGGCGTCCCGGTCAACGACGCGGCCGAGGTCAACGGCGCCTTCGACTTTTCGGGACTCGAGCTGTCGGACATCGAGCGGATCGAGGTGCTGTCGGGACCGCAGTCGTCGCTGTGGGGCTCGGACGCCATCGGCGGGGTGATCGCCTTCACCACCCGGGATCTGGACGGGCTGGACGCCGGTCTGGAGGCCGGGTCGTTCAGCACCGTTCGCGGCCGGCTGGCGGCGGGCGTCTCGACCGAACAGTACGGCTTCGGCGCCTGGGTCTCGTGGTTCGACACCGACGGCATCTCGGCCGCCGATGAGGCGGACGGCAATCCCGAGGCCGACGGCTTCGCCTCGACCACCGCCGGGGCCCGCGGCCGCTACGCTTTCAGCGGGACGGCGTCCGTGGAGGGCTCGTTGCGCTGGACCGACAGCGAGGTCGAGCTCGACGGCTATCCGGCCCCAGTCTTCGTCCTGGCCGACACCGCCGACAGCCAGACGGTCGAACAGGGCTCCGGCTTCGGCCGGCTGCGCCTCGAGGCCTTAGGCCTCTCCCACCAGTTCAGCGTCTCCGCCTCGGACATCCGGCGCGAAACGGTTTCGGCCTTCCCCTCGACCTTCGAGGCCGACCGGCAGGCGTACCGCTGGCAGGCCGACGGCGAGGCGGCGGGTGTCGCCTTCGTCATCGGAGCCGAGCGCGAGGAGACCGAAGGCAGCCTGTCGACCGGACTGACGGAAGGCTTCGGCGTGACATCGGCCTTCGTCACGGCCCGCGTCGAACCGGTCGACCGGTTGAGCCTGTCCGGGGCCGTACGCCTCGACGACACGGACGACTTCGGCTCGAAGACGACAGGGCGGGTCTCGGCGGCGTTCGACGCCGGCGGCGGCGTCACCCTGTCGGCGGCCTGGGGCACGGGCTTCAAGGCCCCGTCGATCAGCCAGGCAGTGTGCGACTACTGTTTCTCGTCGCAACCCTTCCCGGTGCTGCGGCCGGAGACGGCGACCGGCCATGAGGCGGCGATCGGCTGGGCCTCGTCCGACGGGCGCTTCGAGGGCCGCGCCACGGCCTATCGGCTCGAGGTCGAGGATCAGATCACCTGGGTCTTCGATCCGGCCACCTTCGACAGCTATTACGTCAACGTCGCCGAGACGGCGACCGACGGACTCGAGCTGGAGGGACGGGTCCGGCTGGGCGGCGGGTTCGACCTGGACCTCTCCTGGGCCTGGACCGACGCCCGCGACGAGACCACCGGCGCCCGCCTGCTGCGGGTCCCCGAGCAGGCCGGTTCGGCCACCCTCGGCTGGTCGGGCGAACGGCTGTCGACGGCCCTCACCGTGCGGGGCGAGAGCGATCAGGACGACGCCGGCGGGGTCCGCGAGGCCTTCGTCACCGCCAATCTGAACGGTTCATATGCGCTGACCGACACGGTCACGCTGACGGCGCGGATCGAGAACCTCGCCGACGAACGGTATCAGCAGGTGTTCGGCTATGGAGAACCCGGCCGTTCCGGCTATGTCGGGGTCAGGCTGCGCTACTGATGCGGCGCGAGCCGGCGGCGGCGACCGTCGCCGGCTCCAGCTGCAGGGCGGCCCAGTCGAGGGCCGGAGTCGGGGCGTTGGCGGCCGCCACGACCGCGCGCAGTTCGGCGGCCGAGGCGACGCTGGCGATCACGGCCGACACCTCCGGCAGCCCCATGGCGTAGGCCAGGGTGGCCTGCATTGGATCGATCCGCGCCTCGGCGAGACGGCGGCGGATGCGCGACAGGGCGTGGGCCTGGCCGGCCATCTCCGGCGGCAGCGGTTCGCCGCTGATGAACAGCAGGCCGTCGGCGAACACCGAAGTGGCGTGAACATCGACGCCCAGGGCGGCCAGCTCAGCCAGCACGCCGGCGTGCTGCATGCGCTGATCGAGCAAATTGATCGGCAGTTCGACGACGTCCGGCTGGAACCGGCGCGCCAGCAGGGCCGGGCCGTCATCGATACGGGCCCGAAAGCCGATGCGTCGATAGAGGCCGCGGGTCTTGAGCGCCTCCAGCCGGTCCCACAGGGCGCGGCCCTCGGCCCCGGCCAGGTCGCCGGCGCAGTTGACCAGCAGGGTGTCGCCGCGCGGCAGGCCGAGCCGCTCCAGCGACCGGCGGGCGCGGGCCTCGACCCGGTCGACGCCGTCGGTGATCGAAACGGTGCGGACCGTGACCTGGAAGGGCGAGGGGAAGGGCCAGGCCTGGCCCAGCCGCCGCTCGCCATCGCCGTCCGGCTTGGTGGCCACCAGGGTGACCCCCGCGTCGGCGGCGGTCTGCAGCAGGAATCGCAGCGCCTCCTCGCGCGCGCCCGCGGGCAGCGGGGCGTAGGAATTGACCGCACGCACGGGCTCGTGGACGACGGCCACGGCCAGTTTGTCGATCGGGGAGGGGGAGCGATTGGGGATCACCGCCGGACTGTGACGTTGAAAGTTTAAGGCCCCCCTTCCGAGACCTTGACCGAATCTTACCAGCGGAACGGCGGTTACCCGTTTTGGGTCAGGCGGCGGCCTGGCCGAGGGCCTGAAGTACGCCCGCGCCATACCGGTCTAATTTGGTCTGACCGACGCCCGGAATATGGGCCAGCCGCTCCAGATCGCCCGGCTCCGCGAGGGCGATTTCCAGCAGGGTCTTGTCCTGGAAGATCACATAGGGCGGCACCCGCTGTTCGGCCGCGCGCTCGCGTCGCCAGGCCCGCAGGGTCTCGAACCGGGCGCGCACGTCCGCGTCCATCGACTCCAGCGCCGCGTTGCGTCCGGTGCGCACTCTTTCACGCGTCGCCCCCGCGCGGGCCGGCGCCCGGCGGACCTCGATCGGCCGCTCGCCGCGGTAGACCGCCCGCACCGCCTCGGGATCGCCGAGTCTGACCAGCGGCTTCCCCTCGTTCGGGTCCTCGACCAGCAGACCCTCGAACATCAGATGATCGAGCACGTCGCGCCATGTGTGCAGGGCGGTGTCGGCGCCGATGGCCCAGGTCGACAGCGCCGTCTCCCAGGGCTGGGCGTCCTTCGTCTTGCCGAGCAGATGGTCGACGACCCGGCCCCGGCCGAAGCGCTCGCCCAGCCGCTGCACCGCCGCCAGCGCCTTCTGGGCCTGCACCGTGGCGTCGAACATCGCCGGCGGGTCCTGGCAGATGTCGCAGACGCCGCACGGCTCCGCCTCCGCCTCGCCGAAGTAGCGCCGCACGGCCTGCGGCCGGCACACCGCGCCGTCCAGCATGGCGAACAGCTGGCGCGCCTTTCTGACCTGCACCGCCTTGACCTCTTCCGCCATCGGTCGGCCCTCGAGCCGGCGCAGCGTCCAGGCGATGTCGGACGGGCCATACAGGGTGATGCCCTCGGCCGGGTCGCCGTCGCGGCCGGCCCGGCCGATCTCCTGCCAGTAGGCTTCCAGGGACCCCGGCGGATCGGCATGGATGACGAAGCGTACGTCGGCCTTGTCGACCCCCATGCCGAAGGCGATGGTCGCCACCATCACCGCCCCGTCCTCGGCCAGGAACCGCTCCAGCCGGCGGTCGCGGTCCCGCGCCTCCATGCCGGCGTGATAGGCGATGGCGTTGGTCCCGGCGTCGCGCAGCGCCTGCGCCACCCGCTCGCAGCCGTCGCGCGAGCCGCAATAGACCACGCCCGACTTGCCGCGCCGCTGGCGCACCAGTTCGATGACGGCGGCGTCGGTGCGGGCCCGCGATCCGTTCTCCTTGCGCACCGCCGCCAGCTGCAGGTTCGGCCGGGCGAAACTGTCGACCACGATCCGAGCCTCGCCGAGCCGTAGTGAGCGGACGATGTCCTCGCGGGTGCGGGCGTCGGCGGTCGCCGTGACCGCGATCCGCGGCACGCCGGGGAACAGTTCCGCCAGCCGGCCCAGGGTCCGGTAGTCCGGCCGGAAGTCGTGTCCCCACTGCGAGACGCAGTGCGCCTCGTCGATGGCGATCAGCGACAGGGGCAGGTCATGCAGCCGGTCTATCAGGTGCGGCTGGGCCAGTCCCTCGGGCGAGACATAGAGCAGGTCCAGCTCCCCGGCCCGGGCGGCGCGCCAGATCTCGGACCGGTCGTCCAGAGACACGCCGGAATCGAGCCGGGCCGCCGCCACGCCCTGCTGCTTCAGCGCCTCCACCTGATCGGTCATCAGGGCGATCAGCGGCGAGACCACCAGCCCCAGGCCGGGTCGGAGCATGGCCGGGATCTGGTAGCAGACGCTTTTGCCCCCGCCGGTCGGCAACACCGCCAGCACGTCGCGGCCGGCCAGGACCTCGGCGACCACCTCGGCCTGCCGCCCCCGGAAGTCGGTATGGCCCCAGACCCGCTCCAGCGTCGCGCGCGCATCGGCCAGGGACGGTGGGGCGGCGAGCAGGGTTGAGTCGGCGGGCATCGCCGCCTTGTGCCTCATTTGTTCCGGACTGTGAACGGCTGACCGGCGGTTCGTTCAGCGCGGCTCGATGGTGATCGCGGCCCGGATCGAATTGGCGATGTAGCAGGCCTCGTGGGCGCGGTGATGCAGGTCGTCCAGGGCGGCGGCGTCCGGCCGCGCCTCGCCCGAAAAGACGACTTCGGGCCGCAGGGTGACCGCCGTGATCGACATCCGGCCGCGGTCGTCCCGACCCAGCACGCCGACGGCGTCGTCGCGGTAGCGGTCGACGACGAACCCGCGCTTGGCCGCATAGGCGAGGAAGAACAGCATGTGACAACTGGACACGGCGGCGACGAGCGCCTCCTCCGGATCGACCGCCGCCGGGTCGGACATCGGCGCCGGCACGCTGGACGGCGCGGGCGAGCCGCGCACCACCGCGCCGCCGTCGAAGCGCCAGTCGTGGGCGCGGTCGTACTGGTTGTCGGAGAAGGTTTGGCCGTTCCGGCTCCATTCGACGGTGGCGAGGTGTTCACTCATGATGTGTCTTCTGCGGGTCCGATGGGGCGATGGGCCAAGCGTAGCCGCAGCCGGCGTCGGCCGAAACCCGGGCCGCGCCTTGCTACGGCCCGCGACCCGCCTTATCCCCGGATCATGCCCGCCCCCCTGATCTGCCCCTCCATCCTCGCCAGCGACTTCGCCCGCCTGGGCGAGGAGGTCGCCGCCCTCGAGGCCGCCGGCGCCGACTGGGTCCATGTCGACGTCATGGACGGCCATTTCGTGCCCAACATCACCCTCGGCCCGGACGTGGTGAAGGCGCTGCGCCCACACACGACCCTGCCGTTCGACGTCCATCTGATGGTCGCGCCGGTCGATCCCTGGCTGGAGGCCTATCGCGAGGCCGGGGCGGACTATCTGACCGTCCATCCCGAGAGCGGGCCCCACCTGCACCGCACCCTCGGCCGCATCTGCCAGCTGGGGGCCAAGGCCGGCGTGGTGCTCAATCCCGGCACGCCGCTGACGGTGCTGGAGGAGGTGATCGACCTCGTCGATCTGGTGCTGCTGATGTCGGTCAATCACGGTTTCGGCGGCCAGTCCTTCATTCCCTCCACCCTGCGCAAGATCGAACGCGCCCGCGCCCTGCTCGACGCCGCGGGATCGAAGGCGCACCTGCAGGTCGACGGCGGGGTCACCGCCGCCAACGCCGGGGCCTGCGTCGCCGCCGGAGCCGACGCCCTGGTCGCGGGCACGGCGGTGTTCCGGGGCGGCCCGCCCGCCTATGCCGACAACATCCGGGCGCTGAAGGCCGCC
>NZ_JAVHLH010000013.1:0-7999 GCF_031082345.1 Brevundimonas sp.
CCGCGCCCCTCGGCCCGGCCGCCGACCGGGCCAAGGCCGAGGCGGTCAAGCTGTTCCGCGCCCCCGACAACCGCGCCGCCCTCGCCGCCGCGCCGGAAAAGCTGGCGCCGCTGAAGGGGCTGATGAAGGCGGCGGGCCTGGCGGCCTGACCGAGGTCGTCCGGGACGCCTAGTCGAAGATGTCGAAGATGCTGTCGCGCTTCTTCTTGCGGTATTTGTCGTCGTCGTCGCGGTAGCGGTCGTCCTTGTACCGCGGCGGCTCGCGATAGGCCTGCGGCGGCTGCTGGCCCCAAGGCTGCGGCGCGGCCTGTTGCGGCGGCGCCGCCGAGGCGCGGCCGTCCTCGGTCGCGGCGGCCATCAGCTTCTCCAGCTCGCCCCGGTCCAGCCAGACGCCGCGGCAGGTCGGGCACATGTCGAACTGAACGCCGTTGCGCTCCAGCGTCTGCATGGCGGCGTTGTCGTTCGGGCACATCAGCAGCGGCATCAGATCGTCTCCGGAAGGGTGAGAACGGGAATCGGGCGCTCCAGCGGTCCCGGATTGGGCCGGAGTCGAACGCCGGAGCGCCCGATGCGGTCCGACATCACGCGCCTCCGACGGTCCGAGGGAACACCGCCGGCGGCCGCGCCAGAGGGGCCCGTCCCGCGCGACCAAGGTGAGAGCGTCGCCGGGAGGTTGCAAGGGGCCGGAACGTCGCGGGCTCAGCAGGCCTGCCCGGCCGCCCAGCCCGACGACCAGGCCCACTGGAAATTGTAGCCGCCCAGCCAGCCGGTGACGTCGACCGCCTCGCCGATCACATACAGTCCGGGTACGGATTTCGCCGTCAGGGTCTGCTGGTCCAGCTGGTCCGTCGCCACCCCGCCCAGCGTCACCTCGGCGGTGCGATAGCCCTCGCTCCCCACCGGTTTGACGCTCCAGTGGTTGACCGCCTGGTCCAGCCGCCGCAGCGCCTTGTCGGACAGATCGGCCAGGTTCCCCTGGGCCTGTTCCTGCTCGACCAGCACCTCGGCCAGTCGCTTCGGCACGAGATGGCCCAGCGCCGTATGCGCCGCCTGTCGGCCGTTCTCGGCCTTCATCGCCCTCAGCCGCGCGAACACGTCCACGCCCGGCGCCATGGCCACCGAGATCGCCTCGCCCTCGCGCCAGTAGCTCGAAATCTGCAGCACGGAGGGTCCGCTCAGCCCCCGGTGGGTGAACAGCAGCCCCTCCGCGAACCTCGTCTTGCCGTGGCTGACCACCGCCTCCACCGACACCCCGGCCAGCGGCTTCAGCCGCTCCAGCAGGCTGGCCTCGAAGGTGAGCGGGACCAGCGCCGGTCGTGTGTCGGTCACCCGCAGCCCGAACGCCCGCGCCGTGTCATAGGCCCAGCCCGTCGCCCCCATCTTCGGGATCGACTTGCCCCCGGTCGCCAGCACCAGCGAGGTCGCCCGGAGCGTGGATCCGTCCGACAACGTCGCCGTGAAGCCGTCGCCGTCACGGCCGACCCGATCGACCGCGACGCCGAGCGACAGTCGCGCGCCGGCCGCCTGCATATCGTCCGTCAGCATACGGATGATCTGTTTCGCAGAGTCGTCGCAGAACAGCTGCCCCAGCGTCTTCTCGTGCCAGGCGATGCCGGCCTGATCGACCCGTTTGATGAAGTCGTGCTGGGTGAACCGCCGCAGGGCCGAGGTGGCGAAGCGTGGGTTCTCGCCGAGGAAATTGGCCGGCCCGGTCCCCAGATTGGTGAAGTTGCAACGCCCGCCGCCCGAGATGCGGATCTTCTCGCCGGGCGCCCGGGCGTGATCGACGACCCGCACGGACCGCCCGCGTCGCCCGGCCTCGATGGCGCACATCATCCCGGCCGCGCCGGCGCCGACGATCAGCACATCCACCTGTTCGGCCTTCATCCGTCCGCGTTAGCAGGCCGGGGGCCGGGCCGCGAGGCCCCGACTACTCCGCGGCGGCGAAATAGCCGACCGTGGTCCCGAAGGCGTTGACCAGGTCCAGCCACAGGGCGGTGTGGTCGGTCAGCTGCTCGACGTCGCCGCTGTGGATCAGGACGTCGTACTGGACCACCGCCGTCTGGTCCCCGCCCGGCGCGCCCGGGGTGAAGAAGGCCTTGAGGAAGCGGCGGTCGCGGTTCCAGTCGTTGATCATGGCCTGGGTGATGATCGGGTTGGAGAAGCTGGCCGCGTACTGGATGTCGCCGCAGACGTCGGCCTGGCAGCTGTAGAAGAAGATCATCCAGTTCAGCGGCCCGTCGCTGACGGTGAGCCAGGTTTCGCCGCCCTCGCGGTTGACCTCGCTGACCGTGCCGCCCTTGGAGATCAGCCACGTCCGGACCGCCTCGACGGAGACGCCCGGATCGGCGGCGGTCTGGACGGGGAGGGGCGCGGTGGATGCAGCCGCGGGGGCGGCGAGGGCCAGGGCGGCGGCGGCGGCGAGGGTCGCGAAACGGATCATCGGGGTCTCCTGCAGGCCCTCACCTATCGATGGATGAGCGGCGAAAGCAAGGCGGCCCGGGCCGTCAGTCCCGTTCGCGCGCCAGCCATTCCGCCCCCGCCATCTCGTTCAGCCGCGACACGGTCCTCTCGAACTCGAAGGCCCCGACGCCCTTCCTGTACAGCGCCTCCGGCGGCGCCTCGGCCAGGGTGACCAGCCGGGTGCCCGCCTCGTAGAGGGCGTCGATCAGGGTCACGAACCGCCGCGCCTCCTGCTGCTTGGCCGGTCCCAGCACCGGCAGGTCCTCGAGGAACAGGGTGTGGAACCGCTCGGCGACGGCCAGATAGTCCTGCGGTCCGAGGGCCCGCCCGCACAGTTCGGCGAAGGTCGCCCGCGCCAGCCCGCCGTCGGTGCGCTCGATGACCACCTCGCGCCCCAGCACGCTCAGCCGGGCCGGGCATTCCTCCTGCTCGCCCTTCAGATCGGCCCACAGCGCCTCGAACCCGGCCCGCGCCGCCTCGTCCGGCGGGGTGAACCAGACCCGGTCGCCCATCAGCCGGTCCAGCCGCCAGTCGCGCGCGCCGGCCACCGAGACCACCTCGCAGCGCGCCTCGATCAGGTCGATGAAGGGCGTGAAGAGCTCGCGGTTGATCCCGTTCAGATACAGCTGGTCCGGCGCCCGGTTCGAGGTCACCGCCAGCACCACCTTCTGCTCGAACAGGGCCTCGAACAGCCGGCCCAGGATCAGGGCGTCGGCGATGTCGGTGACCTGCAGCTCGTCGAAGCACAGCAGTCGCGCCTCCGAGGCGATCAGCGCCGCCACCGGAACGATCGGATCGTCCCCCTTCGATTGGCCGAAAACGGCCTCGCGCGCCTCGGCGTCGCTCTCGCGCCACTGGCGCATCAAGCCGTGCACCCGGGCCATGAAGGCGTGGAAATGCGCCCGCTTTTTCCGCTTCTCCGGCACGCAGGCGTAGAACAGGTCCATCAGGATGGACTTGCCGCGTCCCGGCGGCCCCCACAGATAGACGCCCCGCACCTCGGGCGGCCCGCCCAGAAGTCCGCCGAACAGACCTTTCCGGCCGAGCCCGATCTCCAGCCGCGCCAGGGCCTCGACCACGGGAACCTGCGACGGATCGGCGGTCAGCCGGCCGTCGGCCAGCCGCTTCTCATAAGCAGCGCGTATGCGTGATCCCATCCTTCTCGGCCTTAACGGCGCCCGCCGCCGCTGAAAAGCGATTGCTTCGCGCCCGCGATGGCCCACATACAGCCGCACAGTCCGGATACGGCCTCACCACATTTCCGCGCTCAAGCAGCGAGACGCCGCGCGTCGAGCGATAGCGCATCCGAAGGACAAACCAATATGGGATACAAAGTCGCCATCGTGGGCGCCACCGGCAACGTCGGCCGGGAGATGCTGAACATCCTCGAGGAACTGGAATTCCCCGTCGACGAAATGCACGCCGTCGCCTCGCGTCAGTCCAAGGGCGTCGAGGTGTCCTGGGGCGACCGCACCATCAAATGCGAGGACATCGAGAGCTTCGACTTCTCGAAGGTCGACATCGTGCTGATGAGCGCCGGCGGCGAGGTCTCGCGTCAGTGGTCCGAGAAGATCGGCAAGGCCGGCCCCATCGTCATCGACAACTCCTCGGCCTTCCGCAAGGACCCGGAGGTGCCGTTGATCGTGCCGGAGGTGAACCCGGACGCCATCAAGCTGGCGAAGAAGAAGAACATCATCGCCAACCCGAACTGCTCGACCGCCCAGCTGGTCGTGGCGCTGAAGCCCCTGCACGACGCCGCGAAGATCAAGCGCGCCGTGGTCTCGACCTATCAATCGGTCTCGGGCGCCGGCAAGGCGGGCATGGACGAGCTGTGGAACCAGACCAAGGCCATCTACGGCCTCGGCGACGCCACGCCGAAACTGTTCCCCAAACAGATCGCCTTCAACGTCATCCCGATGATCGGTTCGTTCCGCGACGACGGCTACACCGACGAGGAAGCCAAGATGTGGGACGAGACCCACAAGATCCTCGACCCGGACATCAAGCTGACCGTCACCTGCGTGCGGGTGCCCGTCTTCGTCGGCCATTCCGAGTCCGTGAACCTCGAGTTCGACCGCCCGATCAGCCCCGACGAGGCCCGCGCCATCCTGCGCGAGGCCCCCGGGGTCATGGTCATCGATAAGCAGGAGCACGACGGCTACATCACCCCCGTCGACGCCTCGGGCGAACACGCCGTCTACGTCTCGCGCATCCGCAAGGACCCGACGGTCGAGAACGGCCTGTCGCTGTGGATCGTCTCCGACAACCTGCGCAAGGGCGCCGCCCTCAACGCCGTCCAGATCGCCCAGCTGCTCGACGAGACAGGCACGATCAAGCCGTCGTCCGGCTACCGCTCCATCACCGTCTAAGTTCCCGCTCGCCGCTCCCTCCGGCGAAGGAGTTCTCCATGGCCCCCGTCACCGGCCCGGATCAGGGCCGCGCCGCCCTCCTGTCGGCCTTCGCCTGCTACACGCTGTGGGGCGTCATGCCCCTGCTGTTCATGGGGCAGGCGGCGGCGGGCTTCGACTCGCTGGAGATCCTTGCCCACCGCGCCCTGTGGGCCGTGGCCGTGGCCGGCCTGCTGGTCTGGCTGGCGAAGCAGGGGGGGCAGGTCCGCGCCGTCCTGACCTCGCCCAGGACCCTGGCCTGGCTGGCCTTCTCGACCGTGCTGATCGGCCTGAACTGGGGCGTCTACGTCTGGGCCACGACCCACGGGGCAACGCTCGAGGCCAGTCTCGGCTACTACATCAACCCGCTGCTCAACATGGTCGTCGGCCTGTGGCTGTTCCGCGAGAAGATCGACCGCTGGGGCTGGGTCGCCATCGGCCTCGCCGCCGTCGGGGTGCTGTTCCAGGCCCTCGCCCTCGGCCGGCCGCCGTGGATCTCGATCATCCTGGCGATCAGCTTCGCCACCTATGGCGTCATCCGCAAGCACGTGCCGATCGACGCCCAGGCCGGCCTGCTGGTCGAATGCCTGCTGCTGCTGCCGTTCGGCCTGGCCTGGGTGCTGTGGCTGCAGCACACCGGCGCCGGCGTGGCCTTCGACAGCCCCGCCAACACCCTCTGGGCGCTCGCCAACGGGCCCGCGACGGTGCTGCCGCTGGCCCTGTTCGCCTGGTCGGCCCGGCGCCTGCCGCTGTCGACCATCGGCTTCATCCAGTTCCTCGCCCCGACGCTGCAGTTCGTCGTCGGCGTCTGGGCCGGAGAGGCGTTGACGCCGCTCCGGATTCTGTCCTTCGCCTTCATCTGGGGCGGGGCGGGGGTGTTCGCCGCCGCCGCGTATTTCCGCCACCGGTCCGCGCGCGAGGCCCTGAAGCGGGCGGCGGAACCGGTCTGAGTCAGAGGCTGGCGTAAAGCGCCTGCTGCAACCTCACCGCCCTCGGATCACCGATCAGGTGCGGCGACTGGCGGGTCATCACATAGGCCGCCGACAGTTTCACGTCCGGGTCGGCCCAGGCGCAGCTGCCGCCCCAGCCGGAGTGGCCGACGGCCTCCGGATTCGGCCCGAAAACCCCGAGGCGCTCGTTGCGCATGACGCCCGCCGCCCAGCTCATGTCGAAGGGCACCACGCGATCGACCCCGGCGATCCGTTCCCGCCGCATCTGCGCAAGGGTGTTGGCGGACAGCACCATCCGGCCTTCGAACTCGCCCGTCGCCACCACCGTCATCAGCCGCGCTACGTCCCGCGCCGTGCCGTGCAGATTGGCCGACGGAATCTCCATCATCCGCCATTCGGTCGAGCCCCGCCCCCCCGGGGCCGAGCCCTTTTCGAGGAAGGCCGCGCGCTTGACCGCATCGATGGTCCCGAGATCCGGCGCGGCGGTCGGCTTGCGCATCTGCGCCACCCGGTGATGTTCGGCTTGGGGCAGGCCGATCCACAGGTCGAGGCCGGGAAACTCTTCGCGCAGCGCCGTCCCCATGCTGCGCCCGTCGACCAGCCGGAACAGTTCGCCGGCCAGATAGCCGATGGTGATCGGGTGATAGCCGCTGGCCGTCCCCGGCTCCCACATCGGCGCCTGGGCGCACAGCCGCTCCAGCACCGAGACCGGGTCGAACCACAGGCTCGGATCGACCGCCTCGTCGAAGCCCGGCAGGCCCGCCTGATGGCTCATCAGCTGGCCGACGGTGATCGCCGCCTTGCCCGCCGCCCCGAAGGCCGGCCAGTAACCCGCCACCGGCCGTTCGTAATCCAGCAGGCCCCGCTCGACGCACAGGGCGATCAGCGCCGCCATCACCGCCTTGCCGGTCGAGAACACCGGCACGAGCGTATCAGCCTCAAACGGCCGGGTCCGGGCGGTGTCGGCATAGCCCGCCCGCAGATCGACGATGGTCTCGCCCTCGATGCAGACGCTGAAACCGGCGGCCAGTTCGTTCAGCCCCTCGGGGGCGTCAATGAAATTGGCGGAGAAGGCGTCCTTCACCGCAGCGAAGCGGGGCGGGCAGACGCCGTGAATCTCGGGGAGGTCGCTCATGTCCCCGTCCTAGCGTCCTCCGCCAGCCAGTCCAGCACGCCCTCCGCCGCGACTACGCCGGAAGCCATGGACGCCTGCAACAGATAGCCGCCCGTCGGGGCCTCCCAGTCCAGCATCTCGCCGGCGACGAACACGCCGGGCAGGGCCTTGAGCATCAACCGCTCATCGACGGCGTCCAGCCGCACGCCGCCCGCCGAGGAGATCGCCCGCGCCAACCCCTGCACCCCGGTCAGGGTCAGCCGCACCGCCTTGATCCGCCGCGCCAGCTTGTCCGCCCCCGCCGGCAGCTCGCCGGGTATCTCCCGCAGCAGACCGACGCCGACCGGCGACAGGCCCGCCGCCTTCCTCAGCCAGTTGGACACGCTGTCCTTGCCGCGCGATTTCGCCAGCCGTCCGGCCAGGGCCTCGATCGTCAGATCCGGCCGCAGGTCGACGGTCAGGGTCGCCGAGCCGTCGCGCTCCACCGCGTCCCGCAGCGGCGCCGACAGGGCGTAGATCGCACCGCCCTCCAGCCCGTAGCGGGTCACCATCGTCTCGCCGCGCACCGTCGTCTCACCGAAGGTCAGGGCGACGGGCTTCAGCGGCTGACCCGCGAACCGTTCGGCGAACACCTCCGACCAGGCCACGTCGAAGCCGACGTTCGAGGGCCGGAACGGCGCGACATCGACGCCTTCCGCCTCCAGCCGCTCGCGCCAGCCGCCGTCGGAACCCAGCCGGGGCCAGCTCGCCCCGCCCAGCGCCAGCACCACCGCGTCGGGCCGCTCGACCCGCTCGCCCTGTGGGGTGTCGAACACCCAGCCGCCGTCCCTGCGGCCCGCCCAGCGCGACCGCGTCCGCACCTCGACGCCCAGTTCCGCCAGCCGACCCAGCCAGGCGCGCAGCAGCGGCGAGGCCTTCATCGATCGGGGAAACACCCGCCCCGACGAGCCGGTGAACACCGGCTGCCCCAGCCCTTCGGCCCAGCCGATCAGATGGGTCGGCGAGAATCGCTCCAGCCAGCCGGAGACCGTGGGCGAGGCTTCGCCATAGCGGACGGCGAAGCCCTCCGTCGGCTCCGAATGGGTC
>NZ_JAVHLH010000013.1:8009-22212 GCF_031082345.1 Brevundimonas sp.
GGTCAGGTTCAGCCCGCCGCGCCCGGCCATCAGGAATTTCCGCGCTGCCGACGGCATCGCCTCGTGCACCACGACGGCTGCGCCCGCCTGGGCCAGCCGCTCGGCCGCCATCAGCCCGGCCGGCCCGGCCCCGATCACATGCACGCGCTTCGCTGGAGAACTCATCGGCCCTTTGTAGACCGGAACGCTCGCGCCCTGCATACGCTTCCTCCCCATGAGCGTCGCCTTCACCCGCGAGGAAGATCTGGAGGCCACGGCCGCCGATCTTCCCGACCGTCCGATCTCGCCCCACCCGAACCTCGTCACCCTCGAGGGCCTGGCGGCGATCGAGGCCGCCCTCGCCGCGGCCCGGGCCGCCTACAACGCCGCCCAGTCGAAGGGGTCCATCGAGGCCGACCGCACCGCCATGGCCCGGGCCACCCGCGACCTGCGCTACTGGTCGGCCCGTAGAGCCTCGGCCCAGCTGGTCGAGACCATCTCCGACGGCCGCGTCCGCTTCGGCGGCTCCGTCGTGATCGAGCGCGAGGACGGCCGCCGCCAGACCTGGCGCATCACCGGCGAGGACGAGGCCGACCCCGCCGCCGGATCGGTCAGCCACGTTTCGCCCCTCGCCGTGGCCCTGATCGGCAAGCGCGTCGGCGATGAGGCGACGGTGGCCGGCCAGACGGTCGAGATCGTCGCCGTCGATTGAGCGGTTGTCGCCGGGGCCGGGGCGCCCCACCTTGTACGCATCCCGCGCCGGTCCCCGGCGTTCTCCCGGCGCACCGCGTCAGGCGCGACCGCGCCGGAAAGGAAGACCTGCCGATGGCCCGTAAGCCCAACTACAGTTTCGAGCGCATGGAGCGCGAGCGCGCCGATGCGAAGAAGGCCGCTGAAAAAGCCGCCGCCAAGGCCGAAAAGCGCGCCGCCGCCCGCGGCGAAAAGACCGACGAAGAGCCCCAGCCGGAGTAGGGGCTGCGCGGATCAGGCCGCGTCAGTTGACGGGCGGGCCCTCCCCGGCAAGCGTCCGGGTCAGACCTGATCGCCGGAGCCCGTGATGCTCGTCGCCGCCTTGGCCCTCGCCCTGTTCGCAACCCCGCCCCAGCAGACCGCCGGCTGGGGCGAATGGGAGTGGGAAAACGGCGTCGGCATGCTGTCGGCGCACCATTTTCGCAACGGCACGGGCTTTCCCTCCGGCTACGAGCTTGAAAACGGGACGCGGCCCGGCTCCTTCCACCACCTGATCTTCGGGACCCGCCGCGGCTCGGCGTATTTCTGGGACAACGGCCTGGAGCCGGGTTCGGCGTATTTCTGGCGCAACGGCGTCGAGCCGGGCAGCCAGTACTACTGGCGCAACGGCCAGCACTGCCTCAGCGACTACGGCTGGCGCAACGGCGCCATCTGCGACGGCCAGCAGATCCTGACCTTCCAGAGCCTGTGCGTGGCCGAGGCCATCGACATCGCCCCCTGCCGCGCCATCAACGCCCGGCTCGAGGCCTGGCTGGAGCGGTCCCCGGGCCTGTCGACCGGCGACATGTCCGCCCCGATCACCCGCATGCGCGAAGCCATAGATTGAGCCATCCGCCCGCGGGTGCGTTCCCTCGCGGTGATCGACGGGAGACGTCAGTGCGCGGCGAGCTGGAGACCTACAAGAAGAAGCGCAATTTCGGCGACACGCCGGAGCCGCAGGGCCGGAAGGGCCGGGCGCGCAAGGCGGGGCTGAACTTTCTGATCCAGCGCCACGCCGCGACCCGCCTGCACTACGACTTCCGCATCGAGGTCGACGGCGTCCTCAAATCCTGGGCCGTCACCAAGGCCCCGTCGCGAGACCCGGCCGTCAAGCGGCTGGCGGTCGAGACCGAGGACCATCCGCTCGACTACGGGACCTTCGAGGGGACCATCCCGGCCGGCAATTACGGCGCCGGCACGGTGCAGCTGTGGGATCGCGGAACCTGGGAGCCGCAGGAGGACGACCTCGCCGACGCCTTCGCCCGGGGCAACGTCAAGATGATCGTTCATGGCGAGCGGCTGCAGGGCAAATGGGCCCTGATCCGCATGAAGACCGATCGCGGCAAACCCTCGAAACGCAACAACTGGCTGCTGATCAAGGAGAAGGATGAGTACGCCGTCCCGGGCGAGGGCGACGCCAATATGGAGATCGACGCCTCCATCGCCACCGGCCGCAGTCTCGCCGAGATCGCGGAGGGCAAGAAGCAGTGGGGCTTGTCGAAGAAGACCGCTCGCAAGGCGCCGCCGAAACCGAAGGCGCGCCCGGCCGTCGCCGACAAGGCGGCCAAACCTCACGCCTTCGTCCCCATCCAGCTGTGCAAGATCGCCGACTTTCCGCCGCACGGGTCCGGCTGGGCCCATGAGATCAAGTTCGACGGCTACCGGCTGCAGGTCGCCTCCGGCGGCGGCAAGGCGACGGTGCGCACCCGCAAGGGCCTCGACTGGTCCGACAAATTCCCCGAACTGACCGCCGACGCGGCGCAGTGGCCCGATGCGGTGGTGGACGGCGAACTCTGCGCCCTGGCCGAAAACCACATGCCGGATTTCTCGGCCCTGCAGGCGGCCATCTCCAGCGGCGACACCGCCGACCTCGTCTATTTCGCCTTCGACCTGCTGTTCGACGGCGCCGAGGATCTGCGCAAACTGCCGCTGTCGCACCGCAAGGCCCGGCTGCAGGCTTACATCGACCGCATCCCCAAGGCGGCGCGCGCCCGCATCCGCTACGTCGACCATTTCGCCACCACCGGCCAGGCCATCCTCGAGAGCGCCTGCCGCATGGAGCTCGAGGGGGTCATCTCCAAGAAGCTGGACGCGCCGTATCGCGAGGGCCGCTCGACCACCTGGCTCAAGTCCAAATGCCGTGGCGGCGACGAGGTCGTCATCGGCGGCTGGACCTCGGAGGGCGGCGGCCGCTTCCGCTCCCTGATCGTCGGGGTCCAGGACAAGGGCGGCCTTCGCCACCTCGGCCGCGTCGGCACCGGCTACAACCAGACCCTGCTCAAGACCCTGCTGCCGGCTCTGAAGAAGGCGGAGACCGACAAAAGCCCCTTCACCGGCAAGGATGCGCCGAAGAAGTCCCGCGCCGGCGGCGTGACCACCCACTGGGTCAAGCCGGTGCTGGTCGCCGAGATCGAGCACGGCGGCTATACCGACACTGGCTCCCTGCGCCACGCCGCCTTCAAGGGCCTGCGCGAGGACAAGCCGCCGGCGGAGGTCACCGAACGCCCCCACGCCCCCGCCGACCCGTCGAAAGAACCCGGAAGTCACACGGGCTCCGCCCCCCTCGCCATGCCCGGCGATCGCCCCGCCACGAGCAAAGGCAAGGGCAAGCTGGTCGTCGCCGGCGTCACCATCTCCAGTCCCGACAAGGTCCTGTGGCCCGCCGCGGATGGCAAGCCCGCGATCACCAAGGCCGAGCTGGTCCGCTATTACGAAATGGCTGCCGAGCGCATCCTGCCCCACGTCGGCGACCGACCGGTCTCGATCATCCGCGCCCCGGAAGGGATCACCGGCCAGAAATTCTTCCAGCGCCACGCCATGCCCGGCTCCAACCCGCGGCTGAAACTGATCGATGTGAAGGAGCGCAAGCCCTACATCGGCGTCGTCGACGTCGGCGGCCTCGTCGCCCTCGGCCAGTCCGGCGGGCTGGAGCTGCACCCCTGGGGCTGCAAGCCCGGCGACCCGGAAACCCCCGACCAGGTCACCTTCGATCTCGACCCCGACGAGGGCCTCGACTTCGACGACGTCATCTCCGCGGCGAAAGTCCTCAAACGCGAGCTGGAGGGGCTGGGCCTCAACCCCTTCGTCAAGACCACCGGCGGCAAGGGGCTGCACGTCGTCGTCCCCATCCTCGCCGACGGCAGAACCCGTATCGAATGGGACCAGTGCAAGGCCTTCGCCAAGGCGGTGTCGGAACGCGTCCGCGCCGCCGACCCCGACCATTTCACCACCACCCTCGCCAAGAAGGCGCGCGGCGGGAAGATCTTCCTCGACTATCTGCGCAACGGCCGCATGGCCACCGCCGTCGCCCCGTGGTCGCCCCGCGCCCGCCCCGGCGCCGGCCTCGCCTTCCCCCTGTCCTGGGGTCAGGTGAAGAAGGGCCTCGATCCGAAGGCCTTCACCCTGCACGACGCCGCCGCCCTGCTGAAGAAGCCCGACCCGTGGAAGGATTTCCGCGCCGGCGCGGTCAATCTCAGGCCGGTGCTGAAGACGGTGCTGTGACCTAGGCCGCCTTCTTCTTCGACGCCGGCTTCTTGGAAGCCGCCTTCTTCGCCGGCGCCTTGCCGCCCGCCGACCCCTTCAAACTGGCCCGCAGCGCCTCCATCAGGTCGACCACATTGGTGTCGTCCGGTTCCGGCGCCTCGACCAGGCCCTTGCCGCCCTTCTGCTTGGCCTTGATCATCTCCTTCAGGGCCTCGTCATAGCGGTCCCTGAACTGGCTGGGATCGAAGTCCGCCTCCTTCTGGCCGATGATCCGGGTGGCGATCTCGACCATGTCCTTGTCCGCCTTCACCTCGGGGATGTCGTCGAAATAGTCCGCGGCGTCGCGCACCTCGTCGTGGGCCCGCAGGCTGTAGGCCACCAGCCCCTTGCCGCGCACCTCCAGGGCGATCTGCCGCTCGCGTCCGCGCAGCACCAGACAGCCGATGGCGATCTTGCCCGCCGCCTTCATGGCGTCGCGGATGACCGCGAAGGCCTCGGCCCCGACGCCCTTCTCGGGGACGACATAGAAGGGGTCGTTCCAGTACAGCCGGTCGATGTCGGCCTCGTCGACGAACTCGTCGATCGAGATGGTCCGGGTGCTCTCCAGCCTGACCTTGTCGAAGTCGTCGTCGTCGAACAGGACGTATTCGTCCTTCGACACCTCATAGCCCTTGACCAGGTCCGACCGCTCGACCGGCCCGGCGTCGGGGTCGGTCGGCACCATGCGGATGCGGTTGTTGGTCTCGGGGTTGATCAGATGGAAGCTGACGGTGTTGGCCGACGACGTCGCCGTGTAGAGCGCCACCGGGCACGTCACCAGCGACAGCTTCAGATGTCCCTGCCAGGTCGGTCTCGCGGCCATGATCGCCTCCTCGTCAAGGTTTCGGAGACTCGAACCCGCGACCGCCCGATTCGTTCAGGCCGCCGCGTCGGCCAGGGTCTCGGCCAGGGCGTCGGACAGGCTGTCGATGCCGTAGGGCTTGGGCAGCAGGCGGAACGCCTCGCCCGTCGCCGCAGACGCCGCCTCGCTGAAGCCGGTGGTCAGCAGCACCGGGGTGGTCGGCAGGCGGCGCCGCACCTCCTGCGCCAGACCGAGGCCGTCCATCTCGCCCGGCATGACCATGTCCGAGAACACCAGATCGAAGCGCGGGTCCTTGTCCAGCATCTCCAGCGCCTCGGCCGCGCTGGCGACCCGCACATGGCGATAGCCGAGGTCGTCCAGCATATGGCCGACGCCGGCGGCGACGGCGTCGTCGTCCTCGACCAGCAACAGCCGCACGCCGCTCTTGCGCGCGGTCCGCGCCTCGCCGTCCGCCAGCGTCGTGACCGGCGCGGCCTCCTGCGGCGTCTTGTCGGTCCGCGGCAGGCACAGGGTGAAGGTCGTGCCCTCGCCCTCGTGCGATTCGACGCTGATGTCGCCGCCTGACGAGCGCACGAAGCCATAGACCTGCGACAGGCCCAGCCCGGTGCCGCGCCCGACCTCCTTGGTGGTGAAGAAGGGTTCGAACACCCGCGACGCGACCACGTCCGACATGCCCGCGCCGGTGTCGGCGACCGTCAGGCAGACCCGGTCGGGCCCGCCGTCCTCGCCGGGAAGGTTGCAGCCCGACACCGTCAACCGTCCGCCCTGGGGCATGGCGTCCCGGGCGTTGACCGCCAGGTTCAGCAGGGCCAGCTCCAGTTCGCCGCGATCCGCCTCGACCGGCCACAGGTCCTCGGTCAGGTCCAGCACTACCTCGATGTCCTCGCGCAGCGACCGCTCCAGCAGGAAGCGCAGCCCCTCGATGTGGCTGCGCAGGTCCAGCACCTCGGCCCGCAGCGGCGAGCGTCGCGCGAAGGCCAGCAGCTGGCGCGTCAGGGCCGCCCCCCGTTCGATCGCCTGTTTGACCCCGGCGCCCAGCGCCTCGCGTCGTCTCGGATCGTTCGTGCGGTCCAGCAGTTCGATGCCGCTCGACGCCACCATCAGCAGGTTGTTGAAGTCATGGGCGATGCCTCCGGTCAGCCGGCCGATCGCCTCCATCTTCTGGCTCTGGCGCAGCGCCTCCTCGGCCTTCTCCCGCTCGATCATCTGCTGCTGCAGCAGGTTGTTGGCCCGCACCAGTTCGGCGGCGCGGTCGGCCAGTTGCCGGTTGGCCCGCCGCAGGGCGCCCTGCGCCACGGCCAGGACCACGACCACCAGCACGCCCAGCCCCAGAACCAGCATAAGGCCGGCGATGCGACTGAACCGCTGCGCCGGCGGCGTCTCCAGCACCCGCAGCCGCGCCGTGCCGAGCGCCTGTCCCCCCTGCTCGACCGGCCGCACGATGTAGAGCCGGCCGTCCCTGAACTCGGTGGTGTGCGGCCGCGACGTCGCCACGGGCGGAATGACCTCGCCCTCCCGCGCAAAGCTCGCCACGAGGCGATTGTCCTCGTCGTAGACGGCGGCGGCCAGTACGTTCGGATTGACCTGCACCGCGTCGACGTAGTCCTGGGCCGCCCGACGGTCGTCAAAGGCGAGGGCGCCGCTGACCGCCGAGGCCAGCAGATCCGCCTGGGCGCCCGCCTCGCGCGCGGTTTGCACCTTCAGCGACTGTTCGTTGACGATCGCGATGGCCACCCCGGCGATCAGAAGCACCAGCAGCGAGACCAGGGCCACGATCGGGAAGCGGCTGGAACGGAGACGGGCGACCCAGGGCATGCTCTCAGCCTCCCCGTACGCTGAGGGCCAGGTTGAGCAGGCGCGAACTGATCGACAGGCGGCTCCGCGACGCGGCCTGCAGGTCGATGTGGAAGCGCACCCGGTCGTCCCGGACAGCGAAATGGATCATGCCCCGGTCGGACGACACGGCCGCGTCGGAGACCAGCAGGATGGGCCGCGGGCCGGCCGGAACCAGGGCCCCGCCGCCGCGTCCGACATAAAGGATGTGGCAGCCGACGGCCGCCGCCGCCGTGGTCGGTCGTCGCACGACCAGCGCGCGCCCGTAGGCCGTCTGGGCGCGCGCCGCGCGGTCCAGGGCGCCCTCGAACGGATCGCGGCCGACCACGCAGATGACCACCGGCGACCGGCTGTCGGAGAAGGACTGCGCCGGCCATTCCACGAAGGCGGCGAACCGCACCAGGTAGTTGGCCTTGACCGAATATTCGAGGCTCGTCTGGAGGGGTGGGCCCGCGGCGAATGCCTGAAGCGGCAGGCTCCACAGCAGGGCGACAAGCACCGGTATGGAGCGCCGCCCAAGGCCCATTAGAAGCGCACCTGGAGGGCGCCGAATACGCTGCGGCCGAAGGCCCGGGCGCGAACCGGATCGCCGGTCTCGACGCGGCGATCCTCGATCAGGTTCCGTCCGGTCAGCGACAGCTCCAGCTGGTCGGTCAGCCGCCAGCCAAGCCGCATGTCGGCTTCCACATAGCTGTCGACGGTCGCCAGGTCGCCGACGGCGCGCAGCCGCACGTCCAGCTCGACCGCATCGGTCAGCTCGTGCTGCGACCGCAGCAGCATCTGATAGTCCGGGTCGTCGCCGATCGAGACCAGCCCGCTGATGTCGTCCGGCGTCGATGCGTCATAGTCCTTGGTCAGGGTGCTGATCCCGGCGCTCAACCGCCAGGCCGGCGAGATGTCGTAACTGCCCCAGGTCTCCACCCCCCAGGTGGTCGCCTCGCCGTGGTTGCTGAACATCAACGGAAAGATCGTGGCCGGCGTGATCGAAACCGTCCGCAGGTCGTCATAGACGTTGTAGAAGGCGTTGATCGAGAACGACATCCGCGGGGTTGGATTGGCCCGGTAGCCCAGTTCATACGCCGTCAGCCTCTCGGACCGGAAGTCGCCCGGCTCAAGGAATCCCGGCAGGATCAGGTCGCGCTCGATGCGGTTCGGCGTCCGGCTGGCGCGGCTGACGGCCCCCCAGAGCAGGTCGCCCCCGGGCCGCTGCCACGCCAGCCGCACGTTGGGCAGGAATTCCTGGCCCGAGAAGCTGTTGTCCTCGAACTTCGCCCCCAGCGTCAGCGTCAGACCTTCGCGGAGGGCCACCTGGTCCTGGACGAACAGATTGGTCAGGGTCAGCGTCCGTTCGGGCGGACTGAGAAAGGCGCCGCCCGGGGCCGTGGTGAAGCGCGAGTCGATCACGCGATGGCCGGCCCCCAGCACCAGTTGGTGCCGGCCGAAATCCATGGCGTGCTGCACCGACAGATCCCAGGTGTCGGACTCTTCCAGCGAGCCCGGCTCATCGCGCTCGAAATGGTCGAAATAGGCCTGGACCTGCAGCTCTCCGCCGGCCAGCGGCCGGGTCCAGCGTCCCAGCACATTGCCGCCCCGGACATGGGTCTCTGTGCCCAGCAGGTCCTCGTTGACCGTCACCTGGTTGTCGAACACGTCGGCCAGCAGCGTCAGCCGGTTCTCCCCGACCGCCCAGTCCGCCCGCGCCCCGGCGCGCGTGCCTTCCGCGTCGTCGTTGGCCCCCAGACCGGTCAGGGACTGGCTCTCGCCGCGCACATGCCCCGAAAGATAGGCCCGCCACGCGCCGGCCCCGCCGAGATTGCCCCCGTGCCGGATGGCGTAGGTGGCGTCGTCACTGCCGGCGCCGACGCTGATCAGCGTGCCCTGGGTATCGGCGGCCGACCGGGTGATGATGTTGATCACCCCGTTCATCGCGTTCGCCCCGTACAGCGCCCCGCCCGGTCCGCTGATGACCTCGATCCGTTCGATGTTCTGCAGCGTCAGGCTGTACGCGTCCCAGAACACGCCGGAATGCAGGGTCGAATAGATGCTGCGTCCATCGACCAGCACCAGCAGCTTGTTCGAGGTCTCATAGCCGTTGAAGCCGCGCGCGCTGATCGCATAGTCTGAGGCGTTGACCCGCTGCACGTTCAGGTTCGGCGCCAGTCGCAGAACCTCGGGCAGGCTGGTCGCCCCCGAGCGCCGGATGTCTTCGGCCGAGATGACGAAAACGGCCGCCGCCGCGTCGGCCAGCGCCTCGGGCCGCCGCGACACCGAGGTGACCTCGACCATGGCCAATTCTTCAAGCGACAGCCGCGCCAGATCCTGGTCGCTCGGACCGCCGCCCATGGTCTGCTGCACCCCCGACCGCGCGTCCGATGGCGCGGTCTCTTCCGCCAGCGCCACAGCCGGCATGATCAGAAGAAGGGCCGCACTCGCCCCCCGCCGAAGCTGACGCATATGATCTGACCCCCTCGCCTAGCCCTGCGATCGGGCACAACGCCCGGGTCGTCAATCGGTTGCGGGACATGGCCGGGCCGCTTTTTCGCACGATTCGAGCGCCCCGCCGCCCCGGAGGTTGACACGCGTCTATATTTCAATAATTCAAGAAATATGGAATCAACAACCGCCGTCGCCCGTCTTTCAGCCCTCGCCCAGGACAGTCGGCTCGCCGTCTTCCGGCTGCTGGTCAGGGCCGGCCGCGAAGGCCTTCCCGCCGGCGAGGTCGGGCGAACGCTCGGCATTCCGGCCAACACCCTGTCGGCCCAGTTCGCCGTCCTCGCCAACGCCGGTCTGGTGACCAGCCGCCGGGACGGCCGCTCGATCCTCTACGCCGCCGACTACGGCGGCATGAGCGACCTGCTGGTCTATCTGATGGAGGACTGCTGCCAGGGCCGCCCCGAAATCTCCGCGCCGGTGGTTGAAGCCGCCGACCGCGCCGCCTGCTGCAACCCCGAGCAAGGAACCCGCTCATGAAACGCCTGCACGTTCACGTCGCCGTCGAGAACCTCGACCGCTCCATCGGCTTCTATTCGGCCCTGTTCGGCGCCGACCCCGCCGTCGTCAAGGACGACTACGCCAAATGGATGCTGGACGATCCGAAGGTCAATTTCGCCATCTCCGACCGGGCCGCGGTCCCCGGCGTCGATCACCTCGGCATCCAGGTCGATTCGAGCGATGAGCTGACGGAGCTGGCCGGGCGGCTGAAGGCGGCCGGCGAGACGACGCGGGACCAGCAGGCCGCGACCTGCTGCTACGCCCGCTCCGACAAGGCCTGGGTCAAGGACCCCTCGGGCCTGAGCTGGGAGACCTTCTTCACCTTCGGCGAGGCGACCGCCTATGGCGAGGACCAGCCGCCCGCGGCGGTCGAGGACAGGCCCAAGGCCGCCTGCTGCTGAGGGCTCGACCGGGCGCCGTCGGGGCGTGTCCGGCGGCGCTCAGGCCGCAGTAAAACTGCGCGATAGCTTGTGCGCCAGTTCCGCCTGCACGAACGGCTTGTGCACGATCTGGTGGTCCCCGACGCCCGTCAACGCCTCGGCGTCGGCATAGCCGGTGGCGAACAGGATCGGCACCCGGGGGCGACGGGCGCGCACCTCCCGCGCCAGATCCGCGCCGTTCATCCCGGGCATGGCGAAGTCCAGCACCACGGCGCTGATCTCGTCGTGACGCTCGATCAGCTCCAGCGCCGCCCCGCCGCTGCCGGCCTCGACGACATTGTAGCCGAGGTCGGTCAGGAGGCCGGCGGTGACCTCGCGAACGGCGTCGTCATCGTCGACCACCAGCACGACCAGGTGATCCTCATGGGCCGAGGGCGCCGTCTCGGCGTCGGCGCCCTGGTCCACAGGCGCGCCGCTGGCCCGGGGCAGGAACACCCTGATCGTGGTGCCGCGGCCGACTTCGGTCTCGATGGCGACGCCGCCGCCTGACTGTTTCGCCAGCCCGAAGACCTGACTGAGTCCCAGACCGGACCCCTTGCCGACCTCCTTTGTGGTGAAGAAGGGCTCGAAGGCGCGCGCCCGCACCTCGTCGGTCATGCCCGAACCGGTGTCGCTCACCGAGACCATCACATAGTCGCCGGCCGGTGGCGCCTCCGCCGTCGCCGGCTCGCCCAGCGTCACATTGGCGGTGCTGATGGTCAGCGCCCCCCCGACCGCCATGGCGTCGCGGGCGTTGATCGCCAGGTTGAGGATGACCAGTTCGATCTGGGTCGGATCGATCATGGCCGGCCACAGGTCGTCGGCCAGTCGGGGCGCGGAGATCTGGACGCTGCCGCCGATCGTGCTGTGCAGCAGATCCCGCATGCTCTTGACCGTGCCGTTCAGATCGACCGGCCGCGGCTCCAGCTTCTGCTGGCGCGAGAAGGCCAGCATCTGCGCCGTCAGCCGGGCGCCGCGCTGGGACGCCTCGCTCATCATGTCCAGCCGTCGCTTCAAGGCCGGATCCTCGGCCCGCTTCCGCATCTGTTCGACATTGCCGAGGATCACGGTCAGCAGGTTGTTGAAGTCGTGCGCCACGCCCGAGGTCAGCTGCCCGACCGCCTCCAGCCGCTGCGCCTGCCGCAGGGCGGTTTCCACCTTCTCCCGCTGACCGATCTGCGAGGCGAGTTCGCGGTTCGCCGCCTCCAGTTCGGCGGTCCGTTCGGCAACGCGGCGTTCCAGCGTCGCCTCGGCGCGCCGGATATCCTCGATCCGCTCGCGGGCCTCATACTGACGCTTGCGCCCGCGCAGGGCCGTCCGCACGGCGCTGACCAGGGTGGTGGGGTGGAACGGCCGTTCCAGGAAACTGACATTGCCCAGGGTCGCCGACAGCCGCCGCGCCCCGGGGTTGCGCTCCACGCTGCCGCCCCGCTGGGTCAGCACGATGAACGGAAAATCCGACCACGACGGCTGCGCCTCGATCCAGCCCGCCAGCCCGGTAAGGTCGCAGTCGCGCAGCGCCTCGTCGACGACCACGGCCAGCCCCGCGCCCTCTTCCAGTCGCGCGCGCAGCACGTCCAGCGTGTCGCACACCAGCGCCGGCACGCCCGCCTCCTTCAGGATGGCGGCGGCGATGCCGGCGTCGCGGCCGGTCGGGGCCAGAACCAGCGCCCGCCGCGAAAGTTCGCCCCCCTGGCTCATGCGGAGGCGTCGCCCATCAGGCCGGACCCCTGGCCGACGAAATTGGGCACCCCGCGCAGCACGCCCTGGAAGCCGTGCAGCGGCTCGCCCAGGGTCAGGCCGTCGGGCCCGATCTCGTATTCGCGGATGGTCTTCTCGTGGCGGCCGGCGCGCTTCTTGATCACCGAAACCGCCCGGCGCACCTGTCCGGCGGCCTCGAAATAGCGCAGCAGGATCACCGTGTCGGCCAGATAGGTCACGTCCACCGGCGCCTTCATCTCCCCGACCAGCCCGTGCTGGGCCACGGTCAGATAGGTCGAGGCCCCCTGGCGGTTCAGATACTGCAGCAGTTCGTGAATGTGCAGCACCAGGAACTGCTCCTGCGGCATGGCCGCCTGGTAGCCGTTCAGGCTGTCGATGACGACGGTCTTGATGTCCTGCTCCGAGACGCATTTGCGGACCCGGGCCGCGAACTCGCCGGGCGACAGCTCGGCCGCGTCGACCTGTTCGACGATCAGCGAACCGGCGTCGCGCATCGCCTCCAGATCGACGCCCAGTCCCTTCATCCGGGCGTACAGCAGGCCCAGCTCCTCGTCGAAGACGAACAGCGCCGCCTTCTCGCCGCGCGCCACCGCCGCCACCGCGAAATTGATCGTGAACAGCGACTTGCCCGTCCCCGCCGGGCCCAGGATCAGGGCGCTGGAGCCGCGCTCCATCCCTCCGCCCAGCAGCGCGTCCAGCCCGACCACCCCGCTCGAGACCGGGCTGCGGTCGAACGCCGTGCGGTGCTCCGAGGCCACGATGCGCGGATAGACCTCCAGCCCGCCGGTCTTGATGGTGAAGTCGTGATAGCCGCCGCGGAAGCGCCGCCCGCGGTATTTGATCACCCGCACCCGCCGCCGCTCGGCGCCATACTCCGGAGCCAGCTCCTGCAGCTGGATGACGCCGTGGGCCACGCTGTGGACCGTCTTGTCGTTGACGTCGGTGGTCAGGTCGTCGAGCAGCAGCACGGTCACGCCCAGGCGGGCGAAATAGTGTTTCAGCGCCAGCACCTGGCGCCGGTAGCGCAGCGAGCCTTGGGCCAGCAGGCGGATTTCCGACAGGCTGTCGATCACCACCCGCTCGGGCCGGGTCTTCTCGACCGCGTCGAAGATCATCCGCGTGGTCTCGCCCAGCTCCAGGTCCGAGGAATACAGCAGGCTCTGCTGCTGCTGCTCGTCCAGCAGGCTCTCGGGCGGGACCAGTTCGAAGATGTCGATCCCCTCCAGCGACCAGCCGTGCGACCGCGCCGTGCCGCGCAGCTCCTCCTCGGTCTCCGACAGGGTGATGTACAGACAGGCCTCGTCGGCCGCCGCCCCCTGCATCAGGAAGCTCATCGCCGCGGTGGTCTTGCCGGTGCCGGGCGCGCCCTCCAGCAGGTACAGCCGGTCCCGCTCCAGCCCGCCGGCGAGGATGTCGTCCAGTCCCGAAATTCCGAATTCGGCCTGGTCCCGGCCGCCCGTCTCACGCTTCGTCATGCGTCCTCTCATCGTCTAGCTGAGCCGTAACGCACGGATATCGATAAGGTTACACGGCGCCGGTCCGCCACATCCGCTCACGCCCGCGGGGTTCGGGCGTCAGATCGCGACCGCCCGGACCGGCGCATCGGCCGACGATGCTGTGCACCGGGCGGACAAGGAAACGGCCGCCGGCGTTTCCGCCGGCGGCCGCGTTCGGGGAGATTGGATGCGGACCGACTCAGGCCCCGTAGCCAGGTCTCTGGATCGTGGGACCGAGGCGATCGATCACCTCCCGGGCGTCGAATGCCCGTCCATCGCCGGATGGGCGCGAACCGCGGGACATGACGATTTCCGCCGTGGCCTCCCAGTGCTCGACGGTGCGCATGTCGAGCCGCGAAGTCCAGAACGGGTCGCCGACCCACGGACTCCAGTCCCGCCAGCCATACGGACGACCGTAGTAGCGCCAGGACGGACGCCAGTAGGAATAGCTGGATCCATACCAGGGGTCGTAGGCGGGCTCGCGAACGATCTCCCGTTCGGTCTCGCGGTCCACCACCCGGAACCAGTCATAGCCCTGCTGCAGGGTCAGTTCGGCCGACCGGAACAGCAGATAGCCCTCGACCCTGTCCCGCGATGTGAAGGCGTCGCCGGAGAAGGTCACCCGGTAGCGGTCCTGGGAGAGCCGCACCTCGGAATAGCCTTCCGAGCCGTGCACCCCGGGCGTCGCC
>NZ_JAVHLH010000140.1 GCF_031082345.1 Brevundimonas sp.
GCCTATGAGATCGATCTGTTCGGTCGGGTCGGCTCGACCATCCGCGCGGCCCGCGCCGATGCGGACGCCGCCGCCGCCGCGCTCGACGTGGTGCGCGTCACCGTCGCCGCCGAGACCGCCCGCGCCTATGCCGACGCCTGCTCGGCCAACGCCCGGATCGCGGTGGCGGAGCGGACCCTCGCCCTGCAGGGCGAGACGGCGGACCTGACCCGGCGCCTGCTCGAGGCCGGCTCGGGCAACGGACTCGACACCGCCCGCGCCCGCTCGGCGCTCGAGAGCACCCGCGCCTCGCTGCCGCCGCTGCGGGCCGAGCGCGACGGGGCCCTGTTCCGGCTGGCGACCCTGACCGGCCGCACCCCCGCCGAGGCCAGCGAAGCGGCCCGGGCCTGCGCCCGTCCGCCTCAGCTGTCGCGGCCCATACCGATCGGCGACGGCGCCGGCCTGCTGGCGCGGCGTCCGGACGTGCGCCGGGCCGAACGCAACCTGGCCGCCGCGGCGGCGCGGGTGAACGTGGCGACGGCGGACCTGTATCCGCGCATCAGTCTGGGCGGTTCGCTCGGATCGACGGCGCTGGACGCCGGCGACCTCGGCGACGACGCCAGCTTCCGTTTCAGCGTCGGCCCGCTGATCAGCTGGTCGTTCCCGAACGTCTTCGCGGCCCGCGCCCGCATCGAACAGGCCGGGGCCGGGGCCGACGCGGCCCTGGCGACGTTCGATCAGACGGTGCTGGTCGCCCTGCAGGAAACCGAGACGGCCCTGGCGACCTACGCCCACGAGCTGGACCGGCGGTCAGCGTTGCAGGCGGCCCGGGACGAGGCGGCCACCGCCGCCCGCCTGTCGCGCCTGCGCTTCGACGCCGGGGCCGACAGCTTCCTGACCGTGCTGGACGCGGAACGGACCCTGGCCGCCGCCGACGCCCAGCTGGCCGCCTCGGACGCCCTGGTCACCACCTACCAGATCGCCCTGTTCAAGGCGCTGGCGGGCGGGTGGAGCGAGGGGTGAGGCGCCGATCGTCGGCCAGCTTCGACTGCAATCGGCCAGGCAAGGCGTCGTCGGGTTGGAGCTCCGCGGCGTACAGGCGCGCTCCGTAAGGAGAGATCGGAAGCGATAGCGGACGATGCACCGCGTGCATCGGCACGTTGTATCCTGTCTCTATCCGGCACGGCCGCCACGACTCCGATGAGTCCGCCGGGGCGCCGATCGCTTTGCTCCGGTTCGCCTCGGCCGCCCTCTCACCCTGGCCCCCATCGCCAACGACGATGACAGTGCAGGCGACGGAGCATCCGATGTTGGGGAACCCGTGACCCGGAGGAGATTCGGAACTGGAGGCTGTGGACCTGTCGATTGCGCTATTGTAGGAGAACCCAATGACCTTGCACCAGACCTCCGATAGCCCCTTCGTGGCCGCCCCGGCTCCCCAGCGCTCTCTTGGAGTGGTGCTGAAGGCTGTGTTCCTGAAGCCCGTTCTGAAGCTTCTGGAAGCCGTGCTGCCGGCCCGCACATTCGACAAATTCTACGCCTCGACGTTCCCGATGTATAAGGAAGTCGTGAGGGTCGGCTACCTGGCTGGCAATTTCCTGACACTCAAGTTCCTGAACGCCGACGACTGGGCGCGGGTGAAGCGCGTCCACGCTGTCATGCCCTATTCATTGGTGGGCGCCGGTGGGCTGGAAGCCACGGACCGGGCTGCGCAAAGCGTGAACATCGCCGGTGTGGAAGGCGACTTCGCGGAGCTGGGCGTCGCGCGGGGCGGGTGCGCCAGTCTTTTGGGCATGTCGGCGTTCGGCCGCGGCGCGCCGCCGCGCAAGCTTTGGCTGTTCGATTCCTACGAAGGCCTGCCCGAGCCTGGCGAGCGCGACTTCGTTGCGAATGGCGATACGGGCGACCACGTCCGCCCGCTGCCCAAGGGTTCTTGTTTCGGCGCCCTGGAAGAAGTGCGTTCGGTGACCCTGGGCAAGTTCAAACTGCCTGAGGACCGCATTGAGTTCGTCAAGGGATGGTTCGAGAACACCGTGCCCGCTACGCGCGACCAGATCAAAAAACTGGCCATCCTGCGCATCGACGGCGACTGGTACGAATCCACGAAGGTGTGCCTCGAAGGTCTGTTCGAGAAAGTTCAGCCGGGCGGCGTGGTGATCATCGACGATTACGACAGCTGTATCGGCGCGAAACGGGCGGTCGACGAGTTCGTTGCGGCGAACAACCTGAACGTCACCTTGTGTTCGGACGGCCGGGGCGGCCGCTGGTTCCGCAAGGCGGCCTGATCCCCCTCCGACGCCTCTCCGGCGCGGGATAGTTACCTTGGTGGCCGATGGAATATGTTCGCTTGGGCGGCGGCTTTGAAGTATCGCGCTTCGGGTTCGGCGGATGCCCGTTGGGGGGTCACGGCTGGGGCGACACTGACGACCAGAAGCTGAAAGCCGCCATCCATGCTGCGTTCGACGCCGGCGTGACGCTATTTGACACCGCGGATGTCTACGGGCTGGGGCGGTCCGAAGCGGTGTTGGGCGAAATCCTTCAGGCCCACCGCCAGGAGGTGGTCTTTGCGACCAAGTTCGGTGTTCGGCGCGAAGGCGACACAACCCTCTATGACAACAGCGCCGCCTGGATCCAGTCGTCCGTCGAAGGCAGCCTGAAAAGGCTCCGGACCGACCGGATCGATCTCTATCAACTGCACTACTGGGACAAGACGACGCCGCTTCTGGATGTGGTCGGCTGCCTGCAGGACCTGATCCGACAGGGAAAAATTCGAGCCTTTGGCGTCACCAATCTGGATCCGCGGACCATCTCCGCCGAGCCCATCGACGGTCTGGTGTCCTTCTCGATGGAATACAATCTCATCCGGCAGGATCGCACGGCGGAAATCAGGGCGATCGAGGCGAAGGGGCTGACCTTCCTGTCCTGGGGCAGCCTGGCCCAGGGCGCCTTGTCCGGCAAATACTCGGCTGAAGCCGCCTTCGATCCAGGCGATCGGCGATCGCGAGACGCCTACTCGGCTTTTCACGGCGAAGGGCTGGCGCGCCGTGAACAGGCGGTGGCCCTGCTTCGTGAAATCGCGCCGAATTATCCCGGCCGGACCGTGGCCCAGTTGGCGGTTCGATGGATCCTCGACAGCCATCCCGACAGCGTCGCCCTCGTGGGCATGAAGTCCCCGGAACAGGTGCGTGACATGAACGGCGCCTTCGACTGGTCGCTGTCCGCCGAAGATCTCTCGCGGTTGTCGCGGCTGGATCGCGCACCGCACGAACCTGCGCCGATTGGATCAGAATGACGGCCCAAGGCTCGCACTCTGGCCTGAATGCCCGAATGTCCATGGCGGCCAAGCGGTTGCTGGACATGATCGTCGCCTCCGGGCTGCTGGTTGTCAGCACCCCTGTAATCGGGCTTGGCGCGCTTCTCGTCTGGGCGCACGATCGGCAGGATCCGCTGTATCGGCAAATACGGATCGGGAAGGATGGAGCGCCATTCCAGCTCTTCAAGCTTCGCTCCATGTCCGCCGCAGAGCCCGGCGCCACCAGCGATACGACCGGACACAACGATCCGCGCATAACGCCTGTCGGCTCGGTCCTCCGCAAGACCAAGATCGATGAGTTGCCCCAGCTCTGGAACGTGCTTCGTGGCGACATGTCCCTGGTCGGTCCGCGGCCACAGGTGCCTCGCGAGGTCGCCCAGTACACGCGTGTCGAGCATGGACTGCTCAGGGTTCGGCCGGGCGTGACCGACTATGCTTCCATCGTCTATTCCGACCTTGGCGACATCGTCGCCGGCGCCGCCGACCCTGACATCGCCTACAGCCAGCTCGTCCGACCGGGAAAGAGCAGACTGGGCCTGTTCTATGTTGAAAAGCCGTCAGTCCTGACCGACCTCGCCATCCTTTGCCTGACGGCCGCTGCGTTGATCCATGGCCCATTCGCGCGAGCCGGCGTCGCGGCCTTGCTTCAGCGCCTGGGCGCCGATCCGTCGCTGGTGGAGGTCGCGGCGCGGCGGAAGCCGCTGACCCCCGCCCCGCCCCCGGGCGCCGACGCCATCGTCACCACCCGGGCCGCGCAGCCGGCGAAGTGAGTTCTGTTATGAAGCCCTGTGGTGAGCCGGATGGGCCGTACCTGATAGTTTCGCCGCCAAGCAAACAGCCAATACAAGGCCGCTCCAGATGATCCTTTACCAGCACAACGACACGCGTGCCTTGGCGATCCGATTGAGAAAGCATGCGTTGCGCATGACGAGCCGGGCCAAGAGTTCGCACGTGGGCTCAGCGTTCTCGATGGCGGACATTATCGCCGTCCTCTATGGCGGCGTCCTGCAGGTGGACCCGTCGCAGCCGCAGTGGGAACAGCGTGACCGGTTCATTCTGAGCAAGGGACACGCGGGCTCCTGTCTTTACGCCGCGCTGATGGAGCGCGGCTTTTTCTCCGAAGAGGTGCTCGACACCTATTACGCGAACGGCTCCATTCTCTCGGGCCACGTCTCCCACAAGGGCGTCCCGGGCGTGGAATTCTCGACCGGGTCGCTCGGCCACGGCCTGGGCGTCGCTACCGGCATGGCGATGGCCGGCAAGATGAAGGGCGCCGATCATCGCGTCGTTTGCGTGCTGAGCGATGGTGAGTGTGACGAGGGATCGAACTGGGAGGCGCTTCTGTTCGCGGCCCACCACAAGCTCGACAACCTCGTCGCCATCATCGACTACAACAAGATCCAGAGCCTGGCCTCTGTCGCGGAAACCCTGGCGCTGGAGCCGCTGGCGGACAAGCTGCGGGCGATGAACTGGGCGGTGAGAGAGGTCGACGGCCACGATCACGTGGCGATGAAAGCCCTGTTCGACAGCCTGCCCCTGGAGGAAGGACGCCCCAGTGTGATCATCGCCCATACGACCAAGGGCAAGGGCGTCTCCTTCATGGAAGACACGGTCCTCTGGCACTACCGAACCGCCCAGGGTGATGAGTTCGAGGCCGCAATGGCGGAATTGGATGCTATCGAAGCCGCCCTGACGAACGACCGGAGCAACATCGATGCGTGACGCCTTCATTCAGGCCCTGACCGAACTGGCGGCCGTTGATGACCGCATCGTGCTGGTCACGGGCGATCTGGGTTTTGGCGTCCTGCAAGACTTCGCCAGCCGCTTTCCGCAGCGCTACATCAACGCCGGGGTGGCCGAGCAGAACATGACCGCGATCGCGTGCGGCATGGCTCTGGAAGGCTTCCAGGTCTACACCTACTCCATCGGCAATTTCCCGACGCTGCGGTGCCTGGAGCAAATCCGGAACGACGTCTGCTATCACGACGCGGATGTGAAGATCGTCTCGGTCGGCGGCGGTTTCTCCTATGGCCAGCTGGGCATGTCCCATTTCGCCACCGAGGACCTGGCCATCATGCGGGCGCTGCCCAACATGACGGTCGTCGCGCCCAGCGATCCCTGGGAGGCGG
Organism: Brevundimonas sp.; assembly: GCF_031082345.1. Lineage (GTDB taxonomy): Bacteria > Pseudomonadota > Alphaproteobacteria > Caulobacterales > Caulobacteraceae > Brevundimonas. The sequence continues at coordinate 5,422 of NZ_JAVHLH010000140.1, forward strand.
CCGAACTGACGCGCCAGGTTTCGGCCCGCCGCGGCCCGACCTATCTGCGCCTGGACAAGAGCGCGGCGGGCCTCCCCCCGACCCCGGCCACTCTGGGCAGGTCGCGCCAGGTTCGCGACGGAGAGGATGTCTGCCTGATCGCCACTGGCGGCATTCTGGAGGAGGCGGTGAAAGCCGCGGACCTGCTTGCCGCCCAAGGGATTTCTGCGGCGGTTCACGCGGTCGCGACTGTCAAACCCCTTGATCCGGATCTGGTCGCGACGGCCGGGGCCGCCAAGGCAGTTGTGGTTGTGGAAGAGCACACCGTCATCGGCGGCTTGGGCGGCGCCATCGCCGAGGCGTGCATGAGCGCCGGAGCCGCGCCCAGACGTTTTCTCCGGATTGGTCTCGAAGACATCTATCCGACTGTCGTTGGCGACCAGCGCTACCTGCGCAAGGTCTATGAACTGGACGCCGAAGCGATCGCGCGCCGGACAAGGGCGCTCTTGACCGCCTGATTCCGTCTACTCCCGTGGAGCGCCGGGCGCGCAAGACACGCCCGCCTCCCGGGCCCGTCAGGGTCCGGGCGCCTCACGCCCCGGTCGCCAATTTCAGATAGTCCTCGGCCAAGGTCCTGTAGCGGCGGTGGCGGAGCAGCCAGTCGCGGCCGGCGGCCCCCATTTCGGTTCGGGTTTCCGGGGACATCTGCGCATAGCGCAGTATCTCGGCCCGAAGGGCCGCGGCATCCCCAGCCGGCACGAAGGAGCCGGACCCCGCCTCATTGATCATGGAGGGGAAGCCCGTATAGGATGCCACAATCGGCTTCGCCGCGAGCATGTAGTCAATGACCTTGTTCAGGGACTGACCGTAGGTCCAGACCTTCGATGGGTGGACCGCGAAGTAGAGCAGGTCGCAGCGGGCAAGCAACGACTGGACCATGCCCCGCGGCACGATGGGCGGGAAGGACACATTCGGGAGGTCCGCACACATCGCTTGATACTGCGCCCTCAGATCACCGTCGCCGACGATCAGAAAATGGACGTCCGGACAGTCACGCATATCGCGTGCGCAGGCCAGCAGCGTGTCCAGGGCGTTCGAGATGCCGATCGCGCCCGCATGGCAGACGAGGAATTTGCCCTTGGGGATATGGGTTGCGTCATATTCCGGGGGGAGAGGCTCTCCCGGCCCGATCAGGGACTCTTCCACCCCCATGGGGATGCAATGGACGGGCCGTGGTCGGCCAAGCACCTCGGCGACATGCTGCCCGAGGTTCGGCATCATCCCCACGATGGCGTCGGCCTGCCGATAGGCCAGGCGCTCGGTCATGGCGAGAGCGATGACGAAGGGGTTGTAGGGGCTGAATCCACCTTCCTCGATGATCGTGAGCGGCCAGATGTCGCGGACCTCGAAGATCAACGGGCATCCGAAACGCCGTCGCAACAGCAGACCGTTGAATATCGTCAGCAGGGACAAACTTGAGACGATGATCGCGTCCGGCCGCGGAAGCTCATCCTTGGGAAGACGCCAAAGCCGCCATTCGAAATCGAGCCAGCTCAGAATTCGGCGAAACGACTTCGCAGCCCCGTACTTGAGCGTCCGGATCCAGCAGACCTCGACGCCCTCAGAAACAGTGATCTTGTGCGGTCCGTCCAGGTCGGGCGCAGTCGCGAAGTGACTCGAGTCCGACGTGAAGATGATGCAGCGATGCCCCATCCGCACAAGCTCGCGCATGATCATGAAGGGCCTTGTCCCGACCCTCCCCGTGCTCGGCAGCGTGACATATTTCGAGACATACCAGATGCAGACGCTCACGCGGACGCAGCCTCATACATTCTCGGAATGGCGTTGACCGCCCTCACCGTATCCTCGAAGTCCAGACCGACGGCGTCGAGGTACCATTTCATGTTGGCGTAGCGGGGACGATTCTCATCCTCGATCCGAACCATGGCCTCCGCGCGGGTGATCTGGCCCTCACGGATCTGATTGCTGCGGAAAGTATCGTGCTCCGAGAAGCCGGCCACGGTGTAGTAGACATAGTTATAGAAGGCCGCCGTCCCGTCGCCGATGCGCCAGGTGGTGTTGGTGTCCGGCGC
>NZ_JAVHLH010000141.1 GCF_031082345.1 Brevundimonas sp.
CCGGACGCCGGGTCGGCGACCGGCGGGACGGTCCCAAACGTCGGGGGCCAGCCGCTCCAGCCCGCTCACCGTCAGCCGAAGCTGCAGCGGCGTCCAGAGGCCGTAGCCGGGATAGAAGACCTCCAGCGCCATGGCGTGGACCACGACCGACAGGGCGGCGGCGGGGTCGGCCTGCACCGCGTCGCGCAGGCCCATAGTGCGATGCGCGGTCAGGTCCATGACCAGCCGGTCCGACAGCGGCGCCAGACGGTCGTCGGCGTCCGCCGAAAGGGTGTCGGTCGCTCCCGCGCCTTCCCCTCCGGCTCCGTCTGCTCCGGCGGCGTCCTGTTCGGAGCGGTTCGGGGCGCCTTCGTCCGCGCCGCCCTCCTCCGTCCATGGCGGCGGCTCCTTGGCGATATCCTCCGCCCGGACCAGACCGCGCTCGAAGCGGGCGAGGCCGTCATGGCCGAGCAGGACCATCACCCCGGCGCGCCCCTTGGCTTCCGCCGTGTAGTCGTATTCGGGGCCGAAGGCCTGCAAGGCCGCGTCGATCTGCTCCAGCCGGGCGTCCACCTCGGGCGGCAGCATTTCCGCCGCGTCGGTTTCGGAGACGAGGCGGTCGTACTCCGCCGACAGCGCGGCGATGGCGGCGGCGTCCGCCTCCGACCGCTCGACCGCGACCGGATAGACCCGACCGAAGCCGGACAGGTCCGGGTAGTCGATGATGACCTCGGCCCATTTCCAGCCCTCGCGCTGGCGGGCCTCGTCGGCCAGCCCGGCCAGCTTGTCGCCGACCAACCGGTCGAGCAGGACCGGGTCCTCCAGCCAGCCGCCGCCATCCTCGGTGAACAGGTCGCGCAGCACCGAACCGCCCGCCGCCTCATAGGCCTCGACGCCGACGAAGCGGGCGCGCCGGTCGCCGACGCTCACCTTGGCCTCGGTCATGGCGCGGCGGATGGCGTAGGCCGGGGTGTGAGGGCCGATCTGGTCCAGCACCTGCCGCTGGCGCTCCCGGTCCTCGCTGACGCAGAAGGCGGTCAACTGGTCCAGCGCCAGCGTCCCCTCGCGATAGGCCGCCATCAACTCCGGCGCCGCCGCCCCGAGCCGAAGCCGCTGCCGCACCACATGGGCCGACACCCCGAACCGGGCGCCGATCTCCTCGGGCCCGTAACCCTTCTCCTCTGCCAATCGCCGGAAGGCCTCGAACTGGTCGGCGGGATGCATGGCCTCGCGGGTGATGTTCTCGTCCAGGCTGATCTCATGGGCGTCGTTGTCGGCGTCCACGATGACGCGCACCGGATGGGTGCGCTTGATCGCCTTGCGCTTGGCCAGCAGCCGCAGCGCCTGCCGCCGCCCCTCGCCGATGGTGACGAGGTAGTTTCCGGTCGGGACGCCCTCCCCGTCCCGCTCGATCTCGACCACGGGCGGCTGCAACACCCCCTTGGCCCGGATCGACGCCGCCAGCGCCTCGATCCCGGCGTCGCTGTGCTTCACCTTGCGGGCGTTCCTCGGCGACGCCTTCAGCCGGTTCAGGGGAACCACGACCTCCGCGCCGTGCACGGGCTCCGCAGCGGCCACGGCGGCGGCGTCAGCCGCCGCCGTTTCGAGGGTTTGAGTGGATTGAGCAGTCATGTCTGCCTCCTTTGGGCATGGGTTGCAGGCACGCGAACTGCGCGCCTGAAACCCTGCCCGTCGGCGAGACCGGGGTAGCAAGGGCCAGGGCGGATCGGCCGGAGGGGGATCGCCCGACCTGCACAAGCCTGCTGCCTATGATGTTGATGATGGTCTTCGCGGGCGCGGAAGGTCGGGGAGACCGGCCGATCCGGCGGCGAAGCCGCTTCACCCTGGCCCGCGCGAGGGCGGAGCCCTTAGCCCTTTTCGAAACGATGACGGTCCCAGGGCGCGGCGTCGGACGGGTGGCGCGGGGATCCGCCCCGACGCCAACCGCGTCTTGACTTGTACGCCACATAGACGTACATACTCTTCAAGTTCAAGGAGTACAGGAGGCAGCCATGCTCGCTTTCAAGGATCAAGTCAGCGCGCTGGATGAACGTAGCACGGAACGGATGAACTTCCGGACCAAGCCGCGCATCAAGCAGACCATTCAACGCGCCGCGGCCCTGGCCGGCGTGGACGATTCCGTATTCACGATGAACGCCGCCTATGAATCGGCCCTGAACACCATCGAGGCGCATGAGCGCACGGTTCTGGCCCCGCTCGACCATGCGGCCTTCTTCGCCGCCATGGATGCGCCCCCGGCTCCCACGGACAAGCTCCGCGCAGCCTTCGCCCGTCATCGTGAGACGGTCGCCAGTCGGTGAGCGACAGCGATGCCGACGCCCTGAATATCATTGAGCCGTTCGATCCTGAAAAACATGATCGGACGGCTTTTTCCTGCGGCATAGATCAGGTCGACAACTTCTTCAGAAAGACGGCGAACAAGCTGTCCAAGGCCGACAATCTGCGCGTCTGGGTGATGACCGACCCCCGGGGCGCCCTGATCGGCTTCTACGCCACCAACGCCCACAGCATCGAATACACCGACCTGCCCGCGAAATACGCACGGACGCGCCCCGGCCATGGCCGGATTCCCGCCGCCTACATCTCGATGATCGGGGTGGATCAGGGTTTCCAGGGCAAGGGTTTCGGCGGCGACCTGCTGATCGACTGCCTGCGGCGTCTCGCCCAGGCGAGCGAAACGCTCGGCGTAGCGGTCGTGATGCTGGACGTCCTGGATTGCGGCGATCCCGAACAGGTCGGGCGGCGTCTGGCGCTCTACCGGGGCTACGGGTTTGAACCGCTTCCCGCCAACCCCCTGCGTCTGTTCCTGCCCATGGCTACGGTGAAAGCGTTGATCGCCGAAGCGCCGTAGGGATCGCCGGCGACGCGCAGCGGCGGAACCCGCAAACTTGCGGACGCAAGGCGTACGGCTGGTCCTGTCGCGATCTTTCGGCTTCGATTCCCGAAACGAACGGAGACCCCGATGGCCGCGCCCGCCCCGCCCCTGCGTCGAACGATCAAGAAGCCCGAACTGCGCCAGATGGTGCCGCTGGCCGACAGCACCATCTGGGAGATGGAGCAGCGCGGTCAGTTCCCGAGGCGGTTTCTGCTGACGCCGCGCTGCGTCGTCTGGGACCTCGCCGAGGTCGAGGCCTGGCTGGCGCTTCGCCGGGCCAAGCCTATCCGCCGGGCACCGCCGCCCGACGTCCGCAAACGGGTCAGCCGACCGGTCAGAGCCGCGGATCGAAGCGAGGACCGGCCGTTTCCGGGATGACCAGCACGGGCGTGAACGCCCGCCCCGCCTCCCAGGCGTCCACGGCGTTCGACCACTCCTGGGCCATGTGCCGGCGCTGGGCCTCGAACTCGGCCTTGTTGTAGACGCCGCGCGACGACCGCTCTTCGTGGGCGAGGCATTTCTCAATCCAGTCCGAGTTGAAGCCCATCTCGTGCAGTAGCGTCGAGGCAGTCCGCCGCAGGTCGTGGACCGTGAAGGACTCCAGCGGCAGATCCCGCTCCCGGGCCCGTTCGGCGATCGCCGTGGTCACCCGGTTGAAGGTCGCCCGCGACATCGGCGCGTCGGCGTCGTAGCGCGACGGCAGGATGTAGCGGGAGTTGCCGGCGCAGGTCTTCAACGCAATCAGGATGTCGAGCATCTGGGTCGAGAGATAGACGTTGTGCGGCCGCGACCGCTTCATCCGCTCCTTGGGGATGGACCAGACGGCGTTGGCGAAATCCACCTCGTCCCAGACCCCGTCCTGGAGCTCGCTCTTCCGGACCATGCTCAGCAGGATGAACTTCAGGCCCAGACGGATCGTCGGCAAAGTCGCCACCTCCCCCAGCAGGCTTAGCGCGATCCGGATTTCGGTCGGCGACAGCGATCGGTCGCGCGGCCGGAAGGTGGCGATGGAAGCCGGTCCGACCCCGTCCGCCGGATTGTCGATCTTCTCGCCGTGCAGGATGGCCCAGGCGTAGATCTGTTTGACGATGTCGCGCACGTGGATGGCCGTCGCCGGCGCGCCCCGCTCCACGATGGTCTTGCAGTGCGCCCGCAGATCGTCCGGCGTGATCTCGCCCAGAAGCCGATTCTCCCACTGCGGCAGCACTTCGCGGTTGAAGATCGACCGCCGCATGTTGCGGGTGCTGTCCGCCATGGGGGCGTGATCCATCCACCGGCGCGCGGCGTGACCGAAGCTGCGCGCCTCCGCCCGCCGCCGCTTGGCTCGCTGTTTTTCGAGGGCCGGCGAGACGCCTGCGGCGATGCTCCGCTTGGCGTCGAGCACCAGTTCGCGGGCCTTGGCGAGCGACAGGCCGGCCGGGCCGTAGGCGCCGAAGGTGACCGTCTCGCGCCGCCCGTTGAAGCGATAGTCGTACTTGAAGGAAACGCCGCCTGACGGTGTTACGAGGACGTACAGGCCGTCCCTGTCGGTCTTTTTGTAAGGCTTTGGTTTTCCGCGCAAATTGCGCAGTTCTGCGTCCGTAAGCATGCCAAATTCACTCCAAAAGACCGTCAGGCGCTTTCGGGGTCTTTCGGAAACTTTTTCCTTTGCAAAGTCAGAGCTTTGGCTCGAAAAAAGACCGTCAGGCCGCCGTCGGCCCTATGACGGTATGAATCGGAGTCGCCGGAAGCAATGGGAGCGGGACCGTCAGGAAGACCGACGCACGCCTTCGCTGCCCCTCGAACGATATCGAAAGGCAGCGAAGGCATTTATCTTGTAAGTCAGTGTTTTAGCGCCGGTTTTGAAAGCGCCGCCGAAAGGCTCCGAAAGCCCCGGACTATTCCCACTCGATCGTCCCGGGCGGCTTGGAGGTCACGTCGTAGACCACGCGGTTGACGCCGCGCACCTCGTTGACGATGCGCGTCGCGGTCTTGCCGAGTACTTCCCACGGGAATTCGAAGAAGTCGGCGGTCATGCCGTCGGTCGAGGTGACGGCGCGCAGGGCCAGAACCTTCTCATAGGTGCGGGCGTCGCCCATGACGCCGACGGTCTTGACCGGCAGCAGCACGGCGAAGGCCTGCCAGATCTGGTCGTAGAGGCCGGCCTTGCGGATTTCCTCGAGGTAGATGGCGTCGGCTTCCTGCAGGGTGGCGACGGCGTCGGGCGTGATCTCGCCGGGAATGCGGATGGCCAGCCCCGGCCCCGGGAACGGGTGGCGACCCACGAAGGCGTCGGTCAGGCCCAGCTCGCGGCCGAGCGCCCTCACCTCGTCCTTGAACAGCTCGCGCAGGGGCTCAACCAGCTTCAGCTTCATGAAGTCCGGCAGGCCGCCGACATTGTGGTGGCTCTTGATGACATGGGCCTTGCCGCTGGACGACGACACGCTCTCGATGACGTCGGGATAAAGAGTGCCCTGGGCGAGGAATTCGGCGCCCTCGATCCTGTGGGCCTCGCGGTCGAAGACTTCGATGAAGACCCGGCCGATGATCTTGCGCTTGGTCTCGGGGTCGGCGACGCCCGCCAATTCTCCGAGGAATTCCTTCGACGCATCAACGTGGATCAGCGGGATGTTGTAGTGCTCGCGGAAGAGTTCGGTGACCTGGGTCGCCTCGTCCTTCCTGAGCAGGCCGGTGTCGACGAAGACGCAGGTCAGCTGGTCGCCGATCGCCTCATGGATCAGCACGGCGGCGACCGAGGAGTCGACCCCGCCGGACAGGCCGCAGATGACTTTCGCCGAACCGACCTGTTCGCGGATCCGGGCGACTTGCTCGTCCCGATAGGCGGCCATGGTCCAGTCGCCCTTCAGCCCGGCGATGCCGTGGGTGAAATTCTTCAGCATGGTCGCGCCGCGCGGGGTGTGCATCACCTCGGGGTGGAACTGGACGCCGTAGAAGCGGCGGGTCTCGTCGGCGATCACGGCATAGGGCGAACCGGCCGAAGTGGCGACCACATCGAAGCCCCGCGGGATGGCGACGATCTTGTCGCCGTGGCTCATCCAGACGGTCTCGTCCTCGCCCACCGCGGCGAGGTCGGCCAGCAGGGGCGAGGTCTTCTGCACCGTGATCTCGGCCCGGCCGAACTCGCGGTGATGGCCGCCCTCGACCTTGCCGCCGAGCTGTTCGCACATGGTCATCTCGCCGTAGCAGATGCCGAGCACCGGCACGCCGGCCTCGAACACGCCTTGCGGCGCGCGGGGGCTGCCCTCCTCGTGGACGCTCTCGGGCCCGCCCGACAGGATGATGGCTTGCGGCTTCATAGTCGCCAGCGCGGCCTCGGCCTTGGCGTAGGGATGGATCTCGCAATAGACCCGCGCCTCGCGCAGGCGGCGGGCGATCAGCTGGGTCACCTGGCTGCCGAAATCGACGATCAGGACCTTCTGGTGATCAGCGGGGGCGGTCATGCGGGCTCCGTGGCGGCAGGCGTGAAATGGTCATGCAACAGGTCGAGGGCCTCGGCCAGACGGAGATCGATCTCCGCCAGGGCGTCGGTCCAATGTTCGAGGGCGCTCAGCTCGGCGCGGCCGTCGCTGACGCCGCGCAGGCCGAGGACCGGGACGTCGAAACGGGCGGCGGCGCGGACGACGGCGAAGGTCTCCATATCGACCATGTCGGCGTCGAAGGCGTCATAGGCGGCGCCGGAGACGACGCTGGCCCCCGTCGCCAGCCGCGCCTTCGGCAGCGAGGCCGGTCCGTCGGCCAGGGGCAGGACGGCGGGCACGCGCGGATACGGCGTCTCGCCCTTCGGAAAGCCGAGAGCGCTGGCGTCCATGTCGCGATAGCTGACGGACGAGACCCGGTAGACGCGGGCGTGGTCCAAGGTCCGCGATCCCGCCGAGCCGAGAGACACGATCCCGTCAGGCAGGCCGTCCCCCGCCTTCAGCTCGGCGAGGGCGTGGCCGACGGCGGCGGCGGCCTCCACCGGTCCGACGCCGGTGATCAGCGGCCGGATGCGGGCCTTCAGGGCCGGGCCGTATTCGGGCTCGGCGGCCATGACGCACAGGACGGTCTTCGGACCGAAGCGGGAAAGGGCCCAGTCCCGGCTCACGCCCGCCGCTCATAGAGGGCGAGGAAGAAGCCGTCGGTGTTGGTCGAGGCCGGCGACAGGCGCAGACGGTGGCCGGCCGCATTGGCGGAGAGCGTCTCCCGGGCGGCGTCGGTCAGGGTCGGGGCGCCCAGCAGACCGGCGACCGGCAGGGGCCGGAAGTCCGGATGGGCGGCCTCGAAGGCCTCGGCGACCGCCTCGTTCTCCCGGGTCAGCAGGGAGCAGGTGACATAGGCCAGCCGGCCGCCCGGCTTCACGAGGGCCACGGCCTGGTCGAGGATGCGCAGTTGCAGGGCGTGCAGACGTTCGACCTCGTCCGGCTTGAGTCGCCAGGCGTCTTCGGGGCGCCGCCGCCAGGTGCCCGAGCCGCTGCACGGGGCGTCGACGAAGACGAGGTCGGACTTGCCGTTGAATTCCTCGACCCCGCCGCCGTTCTGGCCGATCAGCCGCAGGTCGGCGGCCACGCCGGCGCGGGCCAGCCGGGGCCGGATGTTGTCGAGCCGCTTCTGGACCACGTCGCAGGCG
>NZ_JAVHLH010000142.1 GCF_031082345.1 Brevundimonas sp.
CCCGGGCAGGGCGGCGGGCGCGGCGGCCGCCCTGCCCGGGGCCGGACGGTCGATGCGGGTGCTGCTGGCCGAGGACCACCCCACCAACCAGCGCGTGGTCCAGCTGATCCTGAACAGCCAGGGCGCCGAGGTCGTGATCGCCGGCGACGGCGCCCAGGCGGTGGCGGCGTTCGAGGCCGAAACCTTCGACGTGGTGCTGATGGACATGCAGATGCCGGTCATGGACGGGCTGAGCGCCACGCGCGCCATCCGCGCCCATGAAGCGGCGACGCCCGGCCGGCCCCGCACCCCGGTGGTGATGCTGAGCGCCAACGCCATGCCCGAGCACCGCGAGGAGGCCCTTGCGGCCGGGGCAGACAGCCATCTCGCCAAGCCGATCACGGCCGCCAGCCTGCTGGCCGGCATCGAGGCCGTGATCGGAACCTGATCGATCAGGCGGCGGCGGCCGTGTTGCATGTGGCCAGTTCGGCCTGGGACAGGGCGACGCCGTCGCGCTCGTAGCGGGTCACCGCGCCGAAGCGGGCGACGAAGCGGCGGCATTCCCGCAAGACGGGCTGCGAGGCGCCGCGGCCGCGGGCGACGCAGGCGCCGTCGGGTCCGCAGGACCAGGACCGGCCGTCCAGCACGACGCGGCGCGGCTCGCCGGGGGCGACGAGCGTGGCGGCGGCGTCCAGAACGGGCGCGGGCTGGGCGACGGCGAGGGTCGCCGCAATCAGGGTCATGAGAAGCATTCGAGCCTCCTTGGGGCTGTTCATGTCGGCCGGATCGTGCAAAAGTGATCGACCGTGCACATATGCGTGACCGCTCGGTCACTTCGAGTCAATACAAAAGTGTCCGTTCGGATACTTTTTACCGCTGGAGCCCTTTCGCATGCCCCCCAAAGGCGCCGCCACCCACGCCCGGCTGATCGACGAGGCGATGACCCAGGTGACGGTGCGCGGTCTGGCCGCCGTCAGCCTGCAGGACGTCGCCGGCGCCGCCGGGGTGTCGAAGAGCGCGGTGCTGAAGCATTTCCAGTCCAAGGAGGCGCTGCAGATCGAACTGGTCGACGCCATGATCGAACGCTTCACCGAGGCGGTCTGGCGGCCGGCCGAGCCGCTGCCGGCGGGCCGCGAGCGGCTGGACCGGATCTTCCAGGGCGAGCTGGACTGGATCGACGGCGAGGACCGCCCGGGCGGCTGCCCGCTGAAGGCGGCGGCCATCGAGCTGGACGACCAGCCGGGGCCGCTGCGCGACACGCTGAAGGCCAGTCAGCAGCGCTGGGCCAAGGTGCTGAAACGCGAGTTCCGGGCGCTGAATCCCAACGCCGACGACGCCACGCTGGAGGTGCTGGTGTTCCAGTTCAAGGGCATCGTCCTGGCCTACGGCCATTCGCGCCGCCTGCTGGACGACGAGACCGCCCGGGGGCAGGCGACGGCGGCCTACCGGATGCTGGTCGGGGGATGAGGCGCTGTTGACAAGGTTTGCCATCGCGCGCAACCTCGTCCGATGGCGACGATGAACATCTCCCTGCCCGACCAGATGAAGGCCTGGGTTGAGGCGCAGACCGCGGACGGCCGCTACAGCAATACCAGCGACTACATCCGCGACCTGATCCGCCGCGAGCAGACCAAGGCGGACAAGATCGCCCATATGCAGAGGCTGATCGACGAGGCCTACGCCTCAGGCGTGAGCGACCGGACTTTGGATGAAATCTTCGCCGAAGCGCGCGCCGAGGCCGTCGCCGGCTCCCGCGCCGCCTGAGTGGCGAGCCTCCGGCTTTCCGAAACGGCGCGCGCCGACATCCGGGCCATCTACCGGCAAGGAGTCGAAGGGTTCGGCGTGAGACGGGCGGACGCCTATGCCGCGGCCCTCCGATTGGCCATCAAGCGTCTGGCGGAGTTTCCGGAGTCCGCTTCGTTGAGAGAAGGTCTGGACGGACCCGTCCGGGTCCTTCCATTCCGCTCGCATATTGTCATCTATGCCATCGACGAGGGCGGCGTTCACATTCTCCGTGTCCGTCATGGCCATGAAGACTGGATCGGCAACCCGACGGGAGATCACCGATGACCCACCCTATTCGAGTCGGCGTCGGCGGCTGGACCTATGAGCCGTGGCGGGGGGTCTTCTATCCGGAGGGGCTGACGCAGAAGCGCGAGCTGGAGTTCGCCTCGCGCGCCCTGACCTCGATCGAGATCAACGGCACCTATTATTCGACCTTCAAGCCCGACAGCTGGATGAAGTGGCGGGACGAGACGCCCGAGGGGTTCGTCTTTTCGGTCAAGGCCAGCCGCTACTGCACCAACCGCAAGGTGCTGGCGGACATGGGCGAGTCGATGGGGCGGTTTCTCGACCAGGGGCTGACGGCGTTGGGCGACAAGCTGGGGCCGATCAACTGGCAGTTCATGGGAACCAAGAAGTTCGACCCCGAGGATTTCGAAGGCTTTCTGAAGCTGTTGCCCAGGGAGAAGGACGGGGTGCGGCTGCGCCATGCGCTGGAAGTCCGGAACGTCAGTTTCGACACGCCGCAGTTCTATGGTCTGGCGGCGAAATACGGGGCGGCCATCGTCTATGCCGAGGACGACGAGGCCCCGGAGTGGCCGCGCATCGACCAGCCGACCGCCGACTTCACCTATGCCCGGCTGATGTCGAGCCGCGAGGGCGAACCGACCGGCATGACCGCGAAGGAGCTGGACGCCATCGCGGACCGGGCGCGGACATGGGCGAAGCGCGGCGAGGTGTTCGCCTACTTCATCGCCGGGGCCAAGGTGCGCAATCCGGCGGCGGCCCAGGCGTTGATCGCGAGGCTGGGACAGTGACGGACCGGGTGCAGGGCAGCTGCCATTGCGGGGCCCAGCGGTTCGCCGCCCCGGCGCCGGAAACGGTGACGCAGTGCAACTGCTCGAGCTGCACCAAGCGGGGAACGCTGGCGGCCTATTATTCGCCGGAGGCGGTCGAGCTGAACCTGACCCCGGCGACCGTCGCCGCCTATCAGTGGGGCGACCGGATGATGACCTTCCACCACTGCGTCACCTGCGGCTGCGCCGTCTTCGCCGAGTCCGACGCCTGGACCACCGACGAGGGCGAAGCCCGGCCCGCCCGGATCACCCTGAACGCCCGGCTGTTCGACGCCTTCGATCTGGACGCCGTGCCCGTCCGCCACGTCGACGGCCGCAACGACTGGTGATCTCGCGGGCGCGGACCGAACCGCGCCACGACGCGCTTCGGATTACGGCGAATTAAGCAGCCCCCCAGTCCCTTGCTTTGATAAGTAGCTGTCCATGCAAGATAGGAGGTTTTGATGAATTCGGACAGTGACAAGATCGCCCGGTTGCAGACGCAACTGACCCGGCTTCAGGCCATCACCGTAGCCATGGGCGTCGGCCTTGCGGTGGTGCTCGTCAGCGGCGCGGCCCGGGACCCCGTACAGGACGAGATCAAGGCCCGTCGGATCGCCCTCGTCGACTCCCGCGGCGTCGAGCGGGTCGTGCTGGGCGAGGATTCAGGCCGCCAGCACGGCCGGGCCGCAGGCGTGTTGATCTTTGACGAGACCGGCGCCGAACGCGGCGGCTTCGGCACCTTCGAGAACGGCCAGGCCTCGCTGGCGCTGGACGCGCCGGAAGGCGTCGGCGCGCCGATGCGGGACCGGCTGGGACTGATCGTCTCGCGGAGCGGCGGGGCTGTGGTCCAGCTGAACAACAACGACTCCGGCGTGCCCGTGCGGCTGGTGGCGGATCCGGGCGGCGGCGGCGGGGTCGAGCTGATCGAGTTCGACCATGCCGAGAAGAAGGCCCGCATCCGGCGTCTGAGCTATGGCGACGACGTCCGGCGCGAGGTCTCGATCGGCGGCTGACAGCGGTTGCTGCGGACGGGGGCGGCGCCTACCTTCTGGAGCCCGCCTCCTTCCGTCCGGAACCGCCATGTCCATCGCCACACGCGCCTTCGCCGCCACCGCCGCCGACGCCCCGCTGTCGCCGTACCGCTTCGACCGGCGCGATCCGGGGCCGGACGACGTGGCCATCGAGATCAAATACTGCGGCGTCTGCCACTCGGACCTGCACGTGGTGAAGAACGATCTGGGCGGCACGCGCTATCCGATCGTGCCGGGGCATGAGATCGCCGGGGTGGTGACGGCGGTCGGCGCGAACGTCAGCCGCTTCAAGGTCGGCGACCGGGTCGGCGTCGGCTGCATGGTCGACAGCTGCCGCACCTGCCCGTCCTGCCTCGAGGGCGAGGAGCAGTACTGCGTCCCCGGCATGACCCAGACCTACGGCTCGGCCGACCCCAAGGGCGCGGACATCGGCCAGACGATCACCCAGGGCGGCTATTCCGACCACATCACGGTCACCCAGGACTTCGTGCTGCGCATCCCTGACGCCCTGCCGCTGGACGCCGCCGCGCCGCTGCTGTGCGCGGGGATCACCACCTGGTCGCCGCTGCGCCAGTGGGGCGTCGGCCCGGGCTCGAAGGTCGCGGTGATCGGCCTCGGCGGCCTCGGCCATATGGCGGTCAAGCTGGCCGCGGCCTTGGGGGCCGAGGTGACGGTGCTGTCGACCTCGGACCGCAAGAGGGCCGATGCGGAGCGGATGGGGGCGAAGCATTTCCTGATCAACTCGGACAAGGCGGCGATGAAGGCGGCCGGCGAGAAGTTCGACCTGATCATCAACACCGTCTCGGCCACCCACGAGATCGCCAGCCATGTGAACCTGCTGGCCCGCGACGGGACCATGGTGATGCTGGGCCTGACCACCGAGGCCCTGCCGATCTTCGCCGTGCCCCTGCTGTGGCGGCGCCGGCGGATCGCCGGTTCGCTGATCGGCGGCATCCGCGAGACCCAGGAGATGCTCGACTTCTGCGCCGAGCACGGCATCGCCTGCGACATCGAGGTGATCGCGCCGGACCAGATCAACGAGGCCTACGCCCGGATGGAGAAGTCGGACGTTCGGTATCGGTTCGTCATCGACATGGCGCGGCTCGACAAGGCCGCGTGAGCCCGTCCTTTGCGCGCAACGGCTCGCGGGCTAAAGCGTATCCATAGGCAGGCGGCCCGAACGAGAGGCCGCCGCTTCAGGACAGGGAAACGAACATGGCACGAGTGGCTCTGGTCACGGGCGGCACCCGCGGCATCGGCAAGGCGATCGCGCAGCGCCTCAAGGAAGACGGCCTGCAGGTGGCGGCCGGCTATTCCGGCAATGTCGAGGCGGCCGAGGCCACCGCGCGCGAGCTCGGCGTCATGGTGGTCAAGGGCAATGTCGGCTCGTTCGAGGACTGCCAGCGCGCGGTGCAGGAGGTCGAGGCCCAGCTCGGCCCGATCGACATCCTGATCAACAACGCCGGCATCACCCGCGACGGCTTCTTCCACAAGATGACCGCCGACCAGTGGTCCGACGTGATCCGCGTCAACATGGACAGCGTCTTCAACATGACGCGCCAGGTGATCGGCGGCATGCGCGACCGCGGCTTCGGCCGCATCGTCAACATCAGCTCGATCAACGGCCAGAAGGGCCAGATCGGCCAGACCAACTATTCCGCGGCCAAGGCCGGGATGATCGGCTTCACCAAGGCGCTGGCGCTCGAGAACGCCCGCAAGGGGGTCACGGTGAATTGTATCGCCCCCGGATATATCGACACCGAGATGGTGGGGGCCATGGACGAGAAGGTCCTGGCCGGAATCATCGCCCAGATTCCGGTGGGAAGACTCGGAAAAGGCGAGGAAATCGCGGACATGGTCTCGTGGCTGGCCGGCGAGCGTGCCGGATATGTCACAGGCTGCACCCTGTCGCTGAACGGCGGTCAGTATCTGGTCGGCTAGGGGCCGGCCGCCCAAAATCCGCCGCGTGGCGATTCCACGACAGACGGCATGGAGTTGACGGCAAGGGTCAGATCGGCGTGGAGGCCGCTTCCGACCGCGATGGCGATCGCCCTCGCGGCGGCTGCGCTGTCTTTGCTGTCCGCGCCCTCCCAGGCCGCCGCCCAGATCCGCGGCAACGTCCAGGCCGAACAGGGTGAAAAGCTCCGCAGCCTGCGCCCCTCCTCCCCGGCCCCGCCGCCCGTGGGACGCTATGTGGCCGACTCCGGCGACGGCTTCATTCTCGACCGGTCCGGGCGTCATCCGCTGCTGCGCTTCGAGCGCCGTGACGAGACCTGGGTGCTGAGGCCGACCGCGGCGCCGCGCGGCGACGTCATCTACCGCAACGACGCCGGCGACCAGGTGCTGAGGGTCACCCCCAACGGCGGCATGACCGTCTATACGCCCCGGGCGCCCGGCGGATCGCCCGCCTCGTTCGCCGGGGCCGGCCAGAGCCTGACCCCGCCGACGCTGGGACCGATGCTGCTGTTCCGCCTGATGGCCCAGCGCAGCGCCATGGTCAGCGAGGTCGTCGGGCGGCTGGTCGAGGTCAATCTGGACGGCGACCAGTCCGAAGCCCTGTGCGTCGAGGCCCTGATCGTCAGCACCGAGGCGGTCATGCGCATCGCCCGCTCGCCGACGGCCCGGCAGTACATCAGCGAGTTGCGCAGCATCACCATCAACGAGGGCCCCCGCGCCGGCGTGACCTATGCGCGCGGCCGGCTGACCGTCACCGTCAACCCCCAGCAGGGCATGGCCGGCCGGCCGTCGTCGGCCCGGGTGATCCGCGCCATCCTGCCCTGACGCCGGTCGGGATCAGCCGGTGAAGGCGTCCTTGGCCGCGCGCCGGGCCGCGAAATCGGCCGCATCGGCGGCGCGCAGGAAGGGATTGAACGCCTTCTCCGCCCCGATCGTGGTCGGGACCGTCGGCTGGCCCCGCTCCCGTGCGGCGAACACCGCCGCCGCCCGGGCCGCCATCTGGGGCCGGTCGTCGAGGCTCAGGGTGAACCGCGCATTGGCCGCCGTGTATTCGTGGGCGCACCAGACGGTGGTCTCGTCCGGCCAGGCGGCGAGCCTCTGCAGGCTGTCCCACATCTGTTCCGGCGTACCCTCGAACAGCCGGCCGCAGCCGAGGGCGAACAGCGTGTCCCCGACGAAGGCCTGGCCGCCCGCCGCGTCGCGATAGACGATATGTCCCAGGGTGTGGCCGGGGGTATCGGTCACCTCCAGCGCCGTCTCGCCCAGCATGACGCTGTCGCCGCCGCGCACGACCCGGTCCAGCGGCGCGGCCCTGCGCACCTCCTCCGGGCCGACGATTTCGCAGCCGGTCGCCGCCTTCAGGGCCGCATTGCCCTGGGTGTGGTCCGGATGCCAGTGGGTGTTCAGGATCAGGTCCAGCCGGCCCCAGCCCGACCGCTCCAGCTCGGCGAGGATGGCGTCGGCGTCGGGCGTGTCGATCGTCGCCACGGCGCCGGTGGCGGCGTCTCGCGCGAGGAAGCCGTAGTTGTCGGACAGGCAGGGAAACAGGCGAACGTCGAGGGGCATGCCGCATTCTAGCAGCGGCCCTCTCCGCGGCCTATGGTGACCGGATGCGGCGCAGCATCGAGGAACTTCGGACCTTCTACGGCG
>NZ_JAVHLH010000143.1 GCF_031082345.1 Brevundimonas sp.
CAGCCATTTCGGCATGCCCGGCGCGATCAAGGACCACACGCTCGTTTACACCGTCGTGATCGCAGGCTTTCTGACAGTCTTCTTCGACCTGAGCCGGATCGCCTCGCTCGGCGCCTTTTTCTATCTGGTGATGGATATGATCATCCACTGGGGCGTGTTCCGGCATCTCCGCCGGGAGATCAGCGCGCGCGGATGGGTGCTGCTGATGGCCATTGCGCTCGATGCAGTGGTGTTGGCCGCCTTCGTCGCAATGAAGTGGCGGTCCGATCCGCTCATCGTTGTTATCGGCGCCGTCGGTATGGCGTTGGTGTTCCTGTTCGTCCGGATTTACCTGGCGCGCAATCCGGTCACGGAAGGCGCTCACGACCGCCATTGAAAATGGCGTGGAGGCATGAGTTCCGGACCTTGCCTGACAGACACGATGGCCGAGGTCGCTTGTCCTTGTTGCGAGGAACAGGCATCGGCAGGGGACGTTAGCGGTCCGACAGTCTCGTTCCGTCAGACCTATCGAGCAGCGCGGGCCAGCAGTTCGATCAGCTCGGCGGCCTTGGCCTTTCGATCCTCGGGATCGTCGCCGGTCATCGCGCCCATGACGCAGTGGTCGAGGTGATCCCTCAACACTTCCGTCTCCACGCGAAGGAGCGCTGCGCGGACGGCCCGCAACTGGGTGAGCAGGTCGATGCAGTAGCGGTCTTCGTCGACCATGCGGGCGATGCCCCGCACCTGGCCTTCGATCCGGCTCAGTCGGTTAAGGATTTTGGGCTTCGTGTCGATTTGCATGCGGCCTCGCCTCCAGAGCCCTGGATATACCCCACAAGGGTATCTTGCGCTATACCCCCTATGGGTATATTCAGGCACTCGGATCAGCCGGAGAAAGCGCCATGTCCACGCCTCCTCACAGTCACGTCGCAGATCATTCGTGTTGCTCGGCCAAAGCCTCTGCGGGATCGGCCACGGTAAAGGATCCGGTCTGCGGGATGTCGGTTGATCCAACGGCAACCGCTCACCGAACCAGTCATCACGACCAGGACGATTTCTTCTGCTCGGCGGGGTGCCGAACGAAGTTCGTCGCGGCCCCGGAACGTTATCTGAAGCCCCGCGCGGAGCCCGTCCCCGCCATTGCGGGCGTGATCTACACCTGCCCCATGCACCCGGAAATCCGGCAAGAAGGGCCAGGCTCCTGCCCGATCTGCGGCATGGCGCTGGAGCCGGAAACCGTCGCCGCCGTAGCGCCGCCCAACCATGAACTGGTCGACTTCACCCGCCGCTTCTGGATCGGTCTGGTTCTGACGCTGCCAGTCTTCGCGCTGGAGATGGGCGGGCACCTGACGAACCTGCACATGCTGTTTTCCGGACAGGCGTCGAACTGGATCCAGTTCGCTCTGGCCACGCCTGTCGTCCTGTGGTGCGGCCTGCCCTTCTTCCAGCGTGGCTGGACCTCGCTGCGCACCCGCCGACTGAACATGTTCACCTTGATCGCCATGGGGGTCGGTGTCGCCTGGCTCTACAGCGTCGTGGCCGTCGTGGCGCCCGGATTGTTCCCGCCCGCCTTCCTCAATGCCGACGGCAGCGCGCCGGTGTATTTCGAGGCGGCGGCGGTCATCACGGTGCTGGTGCTGGTCGGACAGATCCTGGAACTCCGCGCGAGGGAGCAGACGTCAGGGGCGATCCGGGCCTTGCTCGATCTCACGCCCAAGATCGCGCGACGGGTTCGGGCGGACGGCGTCGATGAGGACGTCTCGCTTGACCAGATCATTGTCGGCGACTCCCTGCGGGTCCGCCCCGGCGAGAAGATCCCCGTGGACGGCGAAATCCTCGATGGCCGCGTCGCCGTCGATGAGTCGATGGTGACCGGCGAGTCCATGCCGGTGACCAAGGAGATCGGCGACCGGGTCGTCGCTGGAGCCCTGAACAAGACCGGGTCCTTCATCATGCGCGCCGACAAGGTCGGGGCCGACACCCTGCTGGCGCAGATCGTCCAGATGGTCGCCCAGGCCCAACGCAGCCGCGCACCGATACAGCGGCTGGCCGATACGGTGTCAGGCTGGTTCGTCCCGACCGTGATCGCGATCGCCCTGCTGGCCGCCGCCGTCTGGGGACTGGTCGGGCCGGAGCCCCGGTTGTCCTATGCGCTGGTCGCCGCCGTTTCGGTCCTGATCATCGCCTGTCCCTGCGCGCTCGGTCTCGCGACCCCGATCTCGATCATGGTGGGTGTCGGACGAGGCGCGCGCGCCGGGGTCCTGATCAAGAACGCCGAAGCCCTGGAGCGCTTCGAGAAGGTCGACACCCTGATCCTGGACAAGACCGGCACCCTGACCGAGGGACGCCCGTCCGTGACGGCGATGCTGATCGTCCGGGGCTTCGACGAAGCAGACGTCCTGCGTCTTTCGGCCAGCCTTGAGCGTGGAAGCGAGCACCCCCTGGCGGATGCGATCGTCCAGGCCGCCAAGGCTCGCGATCTGCCCATGTCAGAAGCTGTGGACTTCGACAGCCCGGTGGGACGCGGCGTGCGCGGGACGGTCGAAGGTCGCCGGGTGGCCCTGGGCAATACCCGGTATCTCGGTGAGCTTTCGATCGACGTCTCCACCCTGGAGCCGAAGGCGGACGCTCTCCGGAACGACGGCGCCACGGCCATTTTCGTGGCGATCGACGGCAAAGCCGCCGGGGTCATCAGCATCTCCGATCCGGTCAAGGCCACCACGCCGGCCGCGATTGTCGCGTTGAAGGCCGCCGGTCTGAGACTGGTCATGATGACGGGGGACAACCGAACGACGGCCGAGGCCGTGGCGCGACGCCTCGGCATCGACGAGGTCCACGCCGAAGTCCTGCCGCAGGACAAGGCGTCCGTCGTCGAACAGCTTCGCTCGCAAGGCCGCATCGTCGCCATGGCGGGGGATGGCGTGAACGACGCCCCCGCCCTGGCCGCCGCTGATGTCGGCGTGGCCATGGGCGCCGGTTCGGACGTCGCGATCGAGAGCGCCGGAGTCACCTTGCTGAGCGGAGACTTGGAGGGGATTGCTCGCGCGCGGCATCTGTCGCGTGCGGTCATGGGCAACATCCGCCAGAACCTTGTCTTCGCCTTTGGCTACAACGCGCTTGGCATCCCGGTGGCGGCCGGTCTCCTGTATCCGGTGTTTGGGTGGTTGTTGTCGCCTGCCCTGGCGGCGCTCGCGATGGCGCTCTCCTCGGTCAGCGTCATCGGCAACGCGCTGCGGCTGAGGGCGGTGCGACTTTGATCGGACACCTGAGGCGCTGACGCCGCCAAGGATTTGCCGGGACGGGCAGGCATGTGGTTGGAATGACGACGCCCAGGTTTCAAGGCCATTGGTGGTGGCCAGAGTAGTCCCGCCTGGTCGCGGTCGATCATAATCGCGGTTCGAGGACCGCGAAGTGAACCGGATCGGCCTGCGGAGGCACCTGTCTCTATCAGCGTCACCCCGGAAAGCCGGGATCCCGACGCTTCCCGATCCGAGGAGACACCATGAATCGCTTCGAGCACGCCATCAAGCAGGCGCTCGCGATCGAACAGGCGGAGATCCTGAAGCGGTTCGTCGAGGCCTCCCCTCCCACGGACGGCGTTCGCCTGCTTGCCCGGCGGTCGAGGTGGAGAAGCATCGGTCCGACCGCCATTCTGACCGCCGCCCTCGCCGCAAGCCTCTGGAAGGGCTGGAATGCGCTGCGGGCCGACGCCGTCCTAGACGCGCTCCACTGGGGATTGCCCTGCGCAGTTCTTGTCGTCGCGGCTCTGCTCATCATGTTGGTCGGGCGTGGCTGAAGCAGTTCGACCGGCTCCACCTCGCGGCAAAGCGTCTGCAGCTGGCCGCAGTCCGCCGGCCGGGCGGGTGGCGGAGCGACGGACAAGCCGCCTGGTCGACCTGTTCCGCCCAAGGCTGAAGGGCGACTTGGGTCTCAAGAGCGAATTCGGCGCCGGAAACTGAACCGAACGGTATGGTCCCGGCACCTTGGTCTGACGTCGGGGAGAAACAGGACATGATGATCGAGGCCACGGAGCTGACGTTCGCCTATGGCGGGCGACCCCCGTCTGTCGACGGGCTTAGCTTTTCCGTGGCGGAGGGGGAGATTTTCGGCTTCCTCGGACCGAGCGGCGCCGGAAAAAGCACCACGCAAAAAATCCTGATCCGGCTGTTGCGGGGCTACCGCGGCGACCTGCGCGTCATGGGAAGCCCCGTGAAATCCTGGGGGCCGGACTATTTCGAACGGATCGGCGTCTGTTTCGAACTGCCGGGCGCCTATCGCAAGCTCACCGCGATCGAGAACCTTCGCTTCTTCGCCTCCTTCTTCCGCACGCCCACGCGCCCGCCAGAGGAGGTGCTGGAGTGGGTGGGGCTGCGCGCCGACGCGGACAAGCGCGTCGAGCAATTTTCCAAGGGCATGCAGACACGGTTGAATCTCGCCCGGTCGCTGATCAACCGGCCCGCCCTCCTCTTCCTCGATGAGCCCACGTCGGGGCTGGACCCTGGCAATGCGCGGATCGTCCGCGACTTAATCCGGCGCGAACGCGACGGCGGAACCACGGTCTTTCTCACCACCCACGACATGCACGTCGCCGACGAACTCTGCGACAATGTCGGCTTCCTGGTGAATGGCCGCCTTGCACGGGTCGGCGCGCCGTCGGCCTTGCGCCTCGAGCACAGCAATCGGCTCGTCGAGGTCCAGTCCGGCGTCGCCGGAGCGCTCCGCAGCGACCGCTTCCCCCTCGATGGCCTGGCCGTGAATGCCGAGTTCCAGCAGCTGATCGCCGATAACCGGATCGAAGCGATCCACTCGCTGGAGCCCAGCCTCGAGGACGTCTTCATGCGCGTGACCGGGGAGCGGCTGGCATGAGCGCCCTTGCCCAACTCGCCGGCAACGATCTGCGAACCCTTTATCGCTCGGGCTATATCTGGGTGAGTCTGGCGGTGTTCGGTTTGATGCTCGTGGTGGCGCTGCAGGCCTCGCGCCTGGACTTCGCCGGCTACGAAAGGCTCATCGCCGCGGTCATTCTCTTCGACGTGGTTCTGTCGCCGCTCATGCTCGTGGGGCTGATGGTGTTGCTCGAGCGCGGCGAAGGCGCATTCGCGGTGCTGTGCGTCAGTCCCGCGCCGACGCCGGCCTATATCGTCGCGCGCGTCCTGACGGTGAGCCTGATTTCGCTGGCGCAAACCCTGGTGATCGTCCTTGTGGTCTACGATGGGGCGCTATCGCCCCTCGCCCTCACCGCGGGCCTGGCCGGGGCAGCGAGCCTCTCGGCCCTGTTCGGGTTCGTCCTCATCGCCTATTTCGACGACCTCTACGCCTATCTCTTCCCCATGATCGGCGCGATCATGGCGCTGGGCGTCCCCGGCTACGGCGTGCTGCTGGGCATCGCCCCCGAATGGCTCGCCTGGCACCCGACCGCCGGGGCCCTGGTCTTGATCGAGACGGCTTTCAGCCTGGACGCCCCGCAAGGGCCGGCGAGGGCGAGCGCGTCTCTGGCGGCCTGGCTCCTCGCAGCCGGAGGCCTCGCCTATCTGGCCGTTCGGCGCATGCGGGCCCGGATCGGGGGCGCGTCATGACCACGGCATCTCCCTCACGGCCCCGGGGTCTGATCGCAACCCTGGTCGCGGCCGATCTTCGACGGGTGACCCGGGATCCTCTGATGGCGGGAATCATCGCCGCGCCCCTGGCGGTCGCCCTGATCTTCCGGTTCGCCGTTCCCGACGCCGAGACCCTTCAGGCCACCCTCGCCGCCTATCTGGGCGAGGACCTGGGCGCGTCGTTGGCGCGCGCCGCGCCGCTGCTGCTGATGAGCCTTCTGACGGCGATCGCGCCAGGCATGGTCGGCGCGGTCTATGGCCTGTTGCTCGTCGGCGAGCGCGACGAGCGCACCATGATGGCGTTGCGGGTCATGCCGGTGTCCTTCGCGCGCTATCTGGCGGCCAGGCTGTTCACACCGCTCGCCTTCTCGGTCGGCGTGACGATCGTCGCCTATCCGGTGGCCGGATTGGCGCCGCTGCCGGTCACGACCGTGGCGCTGATCGCGATCGTGAACGCCATCAGCGCCCCGGTCGTCGCCCTCGCCATGGCGGCCATCGCCAGGAACAAGATGGCCGCCCTTGCGGTCATGCGGGTGGCGAACAGCGTCCTCGCGCTTCCCGTGCTGGCCTATTTCGCCGTCCCGCCCATGCTCTATCTGGCGTGGCTCTCGCCGGCCTACTGGCAGATGAAGTCGCTGTGGCTCGCCGCCGACGCCGTTCCCTTCCTCGGAACCCTGGCGGTGGCCGCCGCGATGAACATCCTGCTTCTGCTGCTGTTCTACGCGCTCTTCGAGCGCCAGGGCGAACCCTAGTCGGCCGTCCCTCCTCTGGCCCGCCACGATGTTCGGCGCAGCGACGCGCGCGATGTCGGTCCGGGAATTTCTCGCGAACCTAGCCAATCCACGCAATCCCGCCGCGCCGCTTCGCGCCTATGCGAGTCGGCTACGGAACGAAGTGAGGGACCGGTTTGAGTCCCGTCGCGCCGAACAGGGGCGCCGCGCGGGACAAAGACCGCCGACTTACCTGCCGGCGAAGGTGGCGACGGTCGGCGCCGACCAGGGAAGGCCGGACCCGGACGCAGCCTCATCGGCGCCGTGGGCGCTCGGGTTCTTGGTCCGCCTCGGCCCGGCGATCGGCATCGAGCCTTCGCCTGATGTGATCCCGCTGCGTTTCGACGGCCGGCATGGTCCGCACGAAGCGCTCCAGCACCTCCGCCGCGGCGCGATCGCCGGGCTTCTCTGACCGAGACAGTTCCAGGGCTTCCGCGACGAGCGCGCGGCGAATCTTCCACTGGCGTTCGCGCACGGCGTCACGCCAGGGCTCGGCGTCATGTCCCGCCCGGCTCGCCTGGGCCGCGGCGCCGGCCAAGACGCGCGGGATCGGCCCATCTCCCCCGACATAGCGCTCCCTCAGCTTTCGCACCGAGATGCGTTCAGGCTTTCTCACGACGCCGCGGGCGCGGCGAGGAGTCGCCTCCGCCTCGACGCCGCGGGCGCGCAGGGCACGGGCGAAGCCCTCCCGCCAGGCCTGCAGATCGGCCTTGCGCGGGTTCAGACGCTCGCCCTCCCGCCCCAGCATGCGGACGGTGAGATGAACGTGCGGATGGCGGTCGTCGGTGTGCAGGGCGAAGACCCAGGGGAAGCGCTCACCGAAGGTCGCCAGGGCGAAGGCGCAGGCGCTGTCCCGGACGCGGAGGGGATCGGTCCCGGCCGGCATGCTCAGCACCAGGGACAGGGACACCGGCGCGTCGCGACGGCGCCCCGGCTCGGCGGCGAGTTCGGCGGCCCAGTCCTCCGCCAGGGTCCGGACCGCGGCCCGACCTTCGAAGCGCTCGCCGTCCGGTCCCTCCAGCACAAGCTTGCCGTTGCGGGAGATGTAATCCAGGTGCCGC